>JANORH010000295.1:0-3898 GCA_031415215.1 Alphaproteobacteria bacterium
CGCGACGACCTGCCCTTTCGTTTCACCGGGGCACAGGACCGTGCGCTTGCCGAGATCCGCGGCGATTTGGCGGCAGGCG
Organism: Alphaproteobacteria bacterium; assembly: GCA_031415215.1. Lineage (GTDB taxonomy): Bacteria > Pseudomonadota > Alphaproteobacteria > Caulobacterales > Caulobacteraceae > Phenylobacterium. The sequence continues at coordinate 80 of JANORH010000295.1, forward strand.
AGCGGATGAGCCGTCTGGTTCAAGGAGATGTGGGCTCGGGCAAAACCGTGGTGGCCATGTGCGCCATGGCTGATGTGGCCGAGACCGGCGCGCAAAACGCCTTGATGGCACCGACCGAAATCCTGGCCCGACAACATTTCGAGACCATATCCGGCCCGCTGGCGGTGCACGGCATTGGCGTCGTGCTGCTCACCGGTCGCGACAAGGGAGCAATCCGTGCCGAAAAATTGCGGGCGCTCGCGACCGGCGCAGCAAAAGTCGCCGTCGGTACTCATGCGCTGTTTCAGGACGAGGTCGGTTTCCAGAACCTCCAGCTGGTGGTGATCGATGAGCAGCACCGGTTCGGCGTCGCGGAGCGTCAACGACTTCAGGCCAAAGGCACGGGCGTCCACGTCATCGCAATGTCGGCGACGCCCATCCCAAGGACGCTGGAGCTGACGATGTACGGAGATCTCGATGTCAGCCGGATCGAGGAAAAGCCGCCGGGCCGCACGCCGGTGGCAACGCGGGCCGCGCCGATGAACCGGCTGGACGAGGTGGTCGGACGCCTCAAGGACGCTGCGGCGGGCGGTGCCCAGGCCTTCTGGATATGCCCTCTGGTCTCGGAATCCGAACTCAGCGATCTGGCTGCGGCCGAGATGCGGGTGATCGCGCTACGCAAGATCATCGGTGCTGGAGTCGGGCTGGTGCACGGCAAGATGCCCGCCGCCGAGAAGGACGCCGTCATGGCCGATTTTGCGGACGGAAAGCTGTCGGTGCTTGTGGCGACAACAGTCGTGGAAGTCGGCGTCAATGTGCCCAACGCCACAATCATGGTCATCGAGCAAGCAGAGCGCTTTGGCCTGGCCCAACTGCACCAGCTCAGGGGACGAGTCGGACGCGGCGTGCGCGAAAGCGCTTGCGTCCTGCTCTACGATCCGCCGTTGTCACAGACGGCGCAACAGCGGCTCGATATCCTGCGCCGCACCGACGATGGGTTTCTCATCGCCGAGCGCGATCTGGAATTGCGAGGCGGCGGCGATGCGCTGGGCCTGCGCCAATCCGGACTGCCCGACTATGTCTTCGTGGATGCCTTTGCGCACCGGGACCTGATCGCCGTGGCTGGAGATGACGCGCGGTTGATCATTGCGAGGGATCCCGAGCTGACCAGTGAACGGGGCCAGGCGCTGCGGGTGCTGCAGGAACTCTTCGACTGGAAGGACGGGTTGGCGTTAAGGGACGCGGGTTAGGGCGGAACGGAGTGCTGTATTGCGGACGGGTCGATGTCTTTGCGGGGCTTGCACCTATGCGATTGAGGGTGAGCCCGTCGTCGTCGCGCACTGCTGCTGCGTCGACTGTCAGCGCCAGAGCGGCGCTGGCCACACGACCGGTGCCATGTTTCCCGCGATTGCCGTCACGATTTCCGGCGAGCCCGCTTCCTACGCGGTCACCAGCGACGCCGGAAACACGGTGACCCGGCTGTTTTGCGCTACTTGCGGCACCCCGCTGTTTGGCATGAACACCGGCATGCCGGGGTATTTGACGGCTTGTGTCGGCACCCTGGATGAGCCTGACACGGTCACGCCGGAGGCTGCGATCTTTGCCCGAACACGCCGTCACTGGGACCTGATCGACCCGGGGCTTCCGACCCATGACCGTCAGCCTTACTGGAAACCGACCGACGGAATCTAAACCCTGACCATCCGCTTGCCCCGGTTTTCCCCGGCGAGCAGACCAATCAGCGCATCTGGCAGGTTTTCCAGACCGTCGATGATGTCTTCCTGAACCTTCAATCGACCATCGGCGACCCAGGCTTGCAAATCGGCCAGCGCCTGCTCCCGCTTGGCATCAAAGTCCATAACCACGAACCCGCGCAAGTTCAGACGCTTGGTGACGATCAGACCCGGAATGCCGCGCGGTCCATGCGGCGGCGGCGCACCGTCGTACTGGGACAGGGCACCACAACAGGCGATGCGGCCAAAGTTCTTCATGGCGAACAGGCAGGCCTCGAAGACGCCACCGCCGGTGTTGTCGAAATAGACGTCGATGCCGTCGGGCACCGCCGCGCGCAGCTGGCGCTTGAAGTCCGGCGACTTGTAGTCGACGGCGGCGTCGAATCCGAGTTCGTCCGTAAGCCAGCGGCCCTTGTCCTCACCACCGGCGATGCCCACGACCCGGCAGCCTTTGATTTTGGCGATTTGGCCGACAATCGAGCCCACCGAGCCGGCGGCAGCAGACACCACAACCGTCTCCCCAGCCTTGGGCTGGCCGCACTCCAGCAAACCGAAGTAAGCGGTCAGTCCTGCGATCCCGTAGACGCTGAGCAGGTGGGTCTCGGGCTTAAGGTCCGGCAATCGTGAGAGGTGCTTGCCAGGCAGCACGGCATATTCCTGCCAACCGGCGTCGGCGAACACCAGGTCGCCGGGCTTCAGGTGAGACACGTTGGAGGTCACCACTTCCGACAGGCCCCCGCCGGCCATCACCTGACCCGAGTTTAACGCGGAACGGTACGTCGCGCCCTGCATCCAGGCCCGGTTTGCGGCATCGAGAGAGATGTAGCGGCTCTTCAGCAGAACCTCGCCCTGCCCTGCGGTGGGGCGCTCTGTGATGTTCAGGGCGAAGTGGTCGGGTGCCAGCTTGTCGCCTTGTGGCAGTCGGTCGAGCACGATCTGTCGATTGGTCACGGCATCATCCCTGTTGTTTTGGCGATCTTGTCATCTGGCGCGCCAGGCCGCCAGTCGCGCCGTCGCGTCGGCCTCCAGGTCGGCATAGAACAGGTTGAAGCCAGGAACTTTTCGGCGGTCTGCCCAGCTCCCCTTTTGCTGCAAGGCGGCGGACCTTGGCCGCGTCACCCGAAGCACGCCGCCCTGACACTGTGCCGAGACCTGGCGTCCAAGAAACGCCGGACGCGCCCCCCATTCAAGCCCGGTGGCATTGGCAGCACCCAGATGCAGTCGAGCAGGTGCGAGGTCCTCGCTCACCGCACCCAGGATCGGGTTAAAGCAGAGTGCCGGTCGGGGACTAAGGTTCACGAGCTCACCCAGGGGGTTCCACACCAGCGCCCGGTCCAGCAGCAGTCGCGCCGCGTCAAAGTCGCCTTGCTGGACGCTGGTCCACGCCGCCAAACATCCGGCCTCGTTACGCGCCACGCAGGGCAATAGCGGCGGGTTATCAGCCGGCACCACTGTATCGATCAGATAGGCGGCGATCAGCTGGCTCTCGAGCCGTGGATCGTTGGCGAATTCTTCCGACAACAACCGCGTCGCCAATGTTCCACCCTGCTCGACCCCGACGATAAAGAACGGCCGCCCTCCATTGTCGCGTTTCAGATAGTCACGGAAGGCGGTCTGGACGTCTCGGTAGGCGAACTGCCGCGCCTCCCGTGCGTCCTCGCGCAGGGTCGTCAGGCTATAGAGGCTGGCCTGACGATAACGCGGACTGAATACCCGCCCGACGCTCACGAACGGACCGACATAGTTGGGTGCCATGACCTGGCGGAACTGTCGGCTGGCCTTGGGGTGGTTGATCCTGGCATTCCAGTTGCGCCCGCCATCATAGGTCGTCGGGCCGACAAAGAAGACGTCAGCGGCCCGTCCGTCAGCCCCGGCCGGCCGCAGGTACCAGGCTGTGCTGACCACATAGTCCGGCGCCGGCGGCGGAGCGTAGGTCTGGAATGGAACCTTGGGGTCCAGGACTGTGGAAACCAGATCGCCCCAGAAAACCACCACGCCAACTGCCAGCAGCAGGGTGAAACCCAGGAACCCCGAGAGCAGCCAACGCCGGGGTGTGCGGGCCGGCGCGTCCATGATCAACGGTATGGATCAGGCTGGCTGAGGAAGC
>JANORH010000296.1:0-3556 GCA_031415215.1 Alphaproteobacteria bacterium
GAGGGGAAGTTCCGGCGATCCCCCGACCTTCGAAAAGCCGGGCGACTTTGTCGGGATCAGCAACAGGGTCGGCCGTTCCAGCCGCCGCATCCGGCCTCGCATCTGGAACGCCTGGGCGTCGGAAAGTTGTGCGCCCGCCCCCCTCGCCGCCTGGAGACGAACTTGCCGGTGCAGCGCGACCAAAGCCAGGCCGATGAAGATCAGCAAAACAGTTGCTGGCCCCAGAATGGACGCGGGCAAGTCCATCAACGCGACGTCTCGTCCGCCCGGACCGGTGCCCGCACCGCGCCGCCGCCTGCGCCCGTAGCAGCCTTGCCCCAATCATTCTGCGGGATGAGCTTGGCCAAGTGATCTCTCCCGAAAATTGCGTCGAGCGCCTCCGTCCGGCGACCTGAAAGTCCCACAAAACCATCGCTTTGTCAAGAACAAAACAAGAACAACCTGTCACCGAAAAAGGCTGTGACTTAAGCCATCCGCACGGTCGGGCACCCCCGCATTTGCTACACCTGATTATACAGCTACTTGTGACAAACGCCGCAAACACGCTGCCTATCAAACCAGGACCAACAGCGGACTCGCCGCGCGGCTGTCGCCTCTTGGGCCCCTCCGCCTACGCCTCGATCAGCCGCTTCTCCAACGCGGCCGCCCGCATCGACTTCTGCAGCTTCTCAAACGCCCGCACCTCGATCTGGCGGACCCGTTCGCGGCTGACGCCATATTGGCCAGCCAGCTCTTCCAGAGTGGTGGGTTCGTCCTTCAGGCGGCGTTCGGTCAGGATGTGGCGCTCGCGATCCGAGAGTTCCGTCATCGCGGCACCCAGCAGGTCCATGCGGACACTGTTTTCCTGGGCATCGGCCACCACGGTTTCCTGGCTGGGGGTCTTGTCGTCGACCAGCCAGTCCTGCCACTCGCTTTCGCTATCGGCACGCATCGGCGAATTGAGCGAGGCGTCGCCGCCCGCCAACCGCCGGTTCATCGAGATGACCTCGGCGTCCAGCACGCCCAGCTTGGTGGCGATGGTTGTCACCTGGTCGGGGCGCAGGTCGCCTTCCTGCAGGGCGGCGATCTCGCTCTTCACCTTGCGCAGGTTGAAAAACAGCTTCTTTTGCGCCGCCGTGGTGCCCATTTTCACGAGCGACCATGACCGCAGGATGTACTCTTGGATCGAGGCGCGGATCCACCACATGGCGTAGGTGGCCAGGCGGAAGCCCCGGTCGGGGTCAAATTTCTTCACCGCCTGCATCAGGCCGACGTTGCCCTCGGAAATGACTTCCCCGATCGGCAAGCCATAGCCGCGATAGCCCATGGCGATCTTGGCCACGAGGCGGAGGTGGCTGGTGACCATCTGGTGGGCGGCTTTCGGGTCTTCGTGCTCCTGCCAGGCCTTGGCGAGCATGAATTCCTGGTCACGGGCCAGCATTGGAAATTTCCGGATCTCGGTCAGATACCGGCTCAGTCCGCCTTCCGGCGACATCACAGTGATCGCATTCGCGGCCATGGATTTATCCCCTCTTTTATTCTGGACGTCCGGATCGATGCGCGGTCTGCGCGCTTTGACCTCTCGCCCCCTCTGACCGTTAGATAGGTATCGGGTTGCGTGGGCGGAAGGTCGCCGGGAGGAACGACCCGAAAGTCCGACTGCTAAGGTAGGGGAATAGAGCCGGAGTTTGGCGCCTTCAAGGCAGTCTTTCTCAGGGCTACGATAGGGATGCTGGGGCCAGCGGTGTTGTCAGAGCTGCCCCAGCAATTCTTCCAGCCGCGCCATGTCCGCAGGCAGCCGGCTCTCGAACCGCAGGGTCTCACCCGTCACGGGATGCGCAAACCCCAGCACGGCGGCATGCAGGGCCTGCCGCGTCAGGCCGACCTCATCCATGGCTGCGCGCACGACCGCCGACGGCCCGCCGGAGCCATAGACCGGGTCACCCAGACAGGGCGTGCCGCGTGAGGCCAGGTGGACGCGGATCTGGTGGGTGCGGCCGGTCTCCAGCTGGCAGGCGACGCGGGCGGCCAGCGGCTTTTCCTGGGGTCCGAACGCCGCCATCACCTTGTAGTGCGTGATGGCGTGACGCCCGCCGGACTTTACCAACGCCATCTTCTTGCGGTCATGCGAGGACCGCCCGATGGCCCCTTCGATGGTCCCTTTGGCGGGGTAGGGCGCACCGCGGGTGAACGCCACATAGACACGCTCGATATCGTGTGTGGCGAACAAGTTGGACAGCCCCTGATGGGCGGCGTCGGTCTTGGCGGCGACCACAACGCCCGAGGTCTCCTTGTCGATCCGGTGAACGATGCCGGGCCGTGCCACCCCACCGATCCCCGACAGGCTGGCCCCGCAATGATGCAGCAAGGCGTTGACGATGGTGCCTGTCTCGTTGCCCGGCGCCGGGTGCATGGCGATGCCCGGCGGCTTGTCGATGACGATCAGGTGGGAGTCTTCGAAGAGGACGTTGAGGGGAATGTTTTCCGGCAGGGGGATCGCCGAGGTGGGGGGCGGGATTTCGACGCGGTAGGTGCCTGGCTGGGCCTTCGCCGAGCCGTCGATGACCGGGAGCCCATCGCGCGTGACGCGGCCTTCGGCGATCAGCGCCTGAATGCGACCCCGCGACAGATCGGGGATACCGGACGCCAGTAACTTGTCGACGCGACCGGACGCTGCGTCAGGCGCGATTTCCAACAGGCGCAGAACAATCGGTTCGTCGTCAGGGTCTGGCTCGCCGCTCATATCCCGGCCTAGCGCGGACAAGGCGGCGAATGCAATGCGCGCCAGCTCTCGGCTTGTGTGCCGCACTGGACAACGACTGTCGTCAGCCTGTGTTATGTCGGCGTCATAAGATGTCGCTCACCCAGGGGAGTATCGTCCATGAGAATCGACCGTCGCACAGCTATTGGCTTGATTGGCCTCGGCGCTGCTGCGCCCGCCAGAGCACAGTCGACCAGGGGCAAAGTCAGCTTCCAGCACGGAGTCGCCTCCGGTGATCCGCAGCAGGATCGGGTGGTGCTCTGGACGCGCATGACGCCACCGACCCCCGGCGGCCAGATCGCCTATCGCTGGAGCCTCAATCCGGTCGATCGCCGCGCGGGCGGCGCCAAGCGCGGGTCTGGCATCACCGGGCCGGAGCGCGACTATACAGCCAAGGTGGATGCGACGGGCCTGGACGCCGGGCGCGCCTATACCTTCACCTTTGAGGCCGACGGCGTAAGCTCGCCCATCGGTCGCACCATGACGCTGCCCGCCGGGCCGACCAGGGATGTGGTTATCGCGGTGGCCTCCTGCTCGCTCTATCCTCAGGGCTATTTCAACGCCTATCGTGCCATGGCCGATCTGCCGCGCCTCGATCTGGTGCTGCACATGGGTGACTACATCTATGAGTATGGCGGGCCCGGTACCTACGGCATGGGGTCCACCGTAGCCGGGGAACGACCCCATGATCCGCCGCATGAGATCGTCAGTCTTGCCGACTATCGCCGCCGCCACGCGCAGTACAAGTCGGACCCCGATCTGCAGGCGGCTCATGCCCGCGCGGCCTGGATTGTGGCCTGGGACGACCACGAGACC
>JANORH010000297.1:0-1732 GCA_031415215.1 Alphaproteobacteria bacterium
CCGAGGCCCCGGGGGCCGAGATTGCTGCGGTGGTGAAATCGGATGGCTACGGACTGGGTGCCGGACCCATTGCGCGACGTCTCCACGCCGAGGGAACTCGCAGTTTTTTCGTCGCCCGCATTGCTGAGGGCGAGGCTTTACGCGTCGAACTGGCAGGTCGAGATGGTACCATCTACGTTCTGGATGGTCTGCTGACGGGTACTATCGGGCGACTGACGGCCTCTGCCCTCACCCCTGTGATCGCCACCCTTGCCCAGGCCCAGGTTGCTCTCTCCGCGCCGGCCAGCCTTGAGGTTGCGCTGCAGATCGACACCGGCATGAACCGCCAGGGCTTGTCTCTGGCCGAAGCCCGAACGCTGACCAAAACGTCGGGATATCCCGGAAACCTGCGTATCGGCTTGATCATGAGCCACCTGGGTTCGGCCACCGATCCAAACGAGGCCCGCAACACCCAGCAACTCGCACTCTTCCGCGCGGCCATCGCGCTATTCCCTGGCGTCCGCTCAAGTCTGGCAGCGTCGGCCGGTACTTTTCTCGGTGCCGACTTCCGCCACAACATGGTCCGCGCCGGGATCAGTTTGTTCGGCGGCGGACCTGAGGAACGTCCCGACTCGCGCCTGAAAGCTGTCGCCACCCTGACCGCTCCGATCATCGACATCCGCGAGTTGCAGAGCGGCGATCGGGTCGGATACGGCTCCGGTTTCATCGCTGATCGGCCCATGCGGATCGCCGTTGCGGCGGCCGGATACACTGACGGCATTATCCGTGCGGCCATGGGACGCGGCCATGCCTGGGTTGCGGGCGCGCTTCGCCCGCTGCTGGCGGTCAACATGGACCTGCTGGTCATCGACCTGGGTGAGGGTCAGGCCGACGTCGGCGATCAGGTCGAACTGCTGGGTCCCCACGCTCTGTTGGACGATGTGGCGAGTGCCGCAGGAACCGTGGCCCACGAAATCCTGGTCCGACTGAGTACACGCGCCGAACGGACCTATCTGGGCGAGTTGGTCTAATCAGCCGCGCTTGGCCAGACTTTCAAGCCGCGAGGTCCCGACCGCGCTCACCGCGGACTTCAACTCGTCCATGCTCACCGCATCGCCCTTGACCTGGATCATGAAGCGGTCGGCGACCAGAACGCTGTATTCTCCGTGTTTCGAGGCACTGTCGTACTGTTCCTGGGTCAATCGGCCATCCACCTTGCCGACCTTTTCGTAGCCGGTGGAAGTTTCCTTGGACGATTTGACATTGAAGGCCCCGGCCATACCCGCAAGTGCGCCGGCCGCACCCAGATCCAGGACTTCCACGGTCATCTGGGCGTCTCCACGTTTGTAGCGGCCTTCGGCTCCCGAACCTGACATGCCGCCAACACCCCCGGACGAGGAACTGACTTCGGTCCGGGTAAACCCGCCGATGGACGACGGAAGGAATGTCTTCAGGACGTCAGGGTCCGTGGAAGGTGGGCCTTCTCCACTCTCGATCTGTTTGCTGGCCGCTTCGACTGCCTTGCCCGCCGCTGCCAACTTGGCCAGATCGACAGACCCTTGGCCTGGAATATTGACCTGGCCGCTGATCGCCGCCGGAGCACCCATCCGGGAGACACCGGTCAGGCCCAGCACGCTCGAGACCAACATGGCGATCACCAGACTGACCACGATTGCCGCCACCAGAACCACGGCGAAATATGAGACCTCGCGCTCCTTCGACACCTTCATCAGCTTCGGCAAGCCCTTGTAGA
>JANORH010000298.1:0-8937 GCA_031415215.1 Alphaproteobacteria bacterium
ATCGCGCTGGGGCTCTCGCCCGCGACTGTAAAGACCCACGTCGCCCAGGTCCTGGCCACGATCAACGCCACAAACCGCACGGACGCAGCCGTCAAGGCCCGCGAGGCCGGCCTGATCTGACAGCCACCATATTACGGTGACCTCCCTGCCCCCTCACCACACGATCCGCACCGGATACCGCGCCAGCGTGGCGTCGGCGGTCGCCAGGGGCAGGTCGAGCGTTATGGCGTGAGCGAGGAGCATGCGGTCGACGGGGTCGCGGTGAATGTCCGGCAGCGTCTGGGCGACGGTCCGGCATTCCGCCGGAAAGTCGAGCAGATGAAAGCCCATGACATCACGCAGTTGATCCAGGTCGACCCCTTCGCCGAAGCGGCCGCGCATCAGCAGATCGACATATTCGTGCGCGGTCACGGCGCTGACGAACAGGCGGGTCCGGGGGTCCGGCAGCAGGCTGAGGAAGTCCAACCCAAGACGTCTGTCCCCGGCGGCGAACCAGACCAGGACGTGCGTATCAAGCAGCAGGTCCAAACTTCCTCCGGAACCGCACCAGCGGATCGTCGCGATCTACCTTCAACGCTTCGACGCCGAGATCCTGCCCGGAAAACGCCGCATGGAATGCGCCAACGCCGGCGGTGCGCCGGGCGGCAACCCGTTCGGCGTCCAGCCGCCCCGCCTCGGCCAGCGGCATCAGCTTCAGCACCGGTCGCCCGGCCTTCTGAAGGATGACTTCCTCACCCGCCAGTGCCCGGGTGACAAGTTCCGACAGCCGCGTCTTGGCCTCGCCAATGTTGACGTTGATGGTCATGTCGCCAACGCTAGGTTGGTCAAGGTCCTTGGTCAAGCAAGTTGGTCATGTGGTGGACCGACGCCGCGCAACCCGGACGTCGCACGCCAGCCCGCCCAACTGTACAGTCAAATATACATCTACTTGTGACAAACACGTCCACAGCGTGACCAGCAAACCGGAGCTGATCGTCAACCTCAAACGGCCAACGCCCCCTACCTCAGAGGTCCAGCTCCACCAGCGGCCGGTCATAAGCGCAGAACGTCGCCATCTGCAGGATGCGCGAGACCGACGAGCCCAGCGGACAGATCTGCACCGGCTTATCGAGACCCAGAAGGATCGGGCCGATCACCTCGGCGCCGCCCAGGGACTTGATAAGCTGGGTGGAGATCGCCGCCGAGTGGATGGCGGGCATGATCAGCACATTGGCCGGGCCGGTCAGGCGCATGAACGGATAGGCCCCGCGCGACTCCGGCTCCAGCGCCAGCTCCGGCGGCATCTCGCCCTCATATTCGAAGTCGATGCCCTCCATCTCGTCCAGCATGGCGACGGCGTCGCGCACCCGGGCCGAGCGTTCGCCCATGGGGTTGCCAAAGGTGGAATAGCTCATGAACGCCACGCGCGGCTCATAGCCCAGGGTGCGGACGGCGCGGGCGGCCTCGATGGCGATTTCGACCAGCTCCTCGGCCACCGGCATTTCGGTGACGTTGGTATCGGCGATGAACAGGGTGCGGCCCTTGGCCATCACCACGCTCATGCCGATGATCCGGCCGTCTTCGGCGGGGTCGATGACGTTGAGCACCTCTTCCAGCACCTGGTCGAAGTTGCGGGTGACGCCGGTGACCATGCCGTCGGCGTGGCCCAGCGCCACCATGGCGGCGGCAAACGCGTTGCGGTCCTGGTTGATCAGCCGCTGGATGTCGCGGCGCAGGTAGCCCTCGCGCTGCAGCCGACCGTACAGCAGGTCCACTGAGGCTTCGTTCCACGGCGAGACGCGGGCGTTGACGATCTCAAGGCCGGCTTCGGCGGGCTCCAGACCGGCGGCGCGCATGTTCTCGTGCACCAGGTCCTCGCGACCCACCAGCACGGCCTTGCCCAGCCCCTGCTGCTGGAAGGCGTAGGCGGCGCGGATCACGCTCTGCTCCTCGCCCTCGGCGAAGACGATGGTCTTCTGCGGGCCGGAGAGGACGGCACCCTGCAGTTTTTGCGAGAAGGCGGCAGTGGGATCGAGACGGCGCGCCAGTGACGCACGATAGGCGTCCATGTCCTCGATGGGCTTGCGCGCCACGCCGGTGTCCATGGCCGCCTGGGCGATGAACGGGGGGATATAGGCCAACAGGCGCGGATCGAAGGGCGTCGGGATGATGTATTCCGGGCCGAACTTCATCTTCACGCCGTGGTAGGCGGCGGCCACCTCATCCGGCACGTCCTCACGCGCCAGCATGGCCAGGGCGTTGGCGCAGGCGATCTTCATTTCCATGTTCACGCGGCGGGCGCGGACGTCGAGCGCTCCCCGGAACAGATAGGGGAAGGCCAGCACATTGTTGACCTGGTTGGGATAGTCGCTGCGCCCGGTGGCCACGATGGCGTCGGGGCGGACGCTGTAGACCTCCTCCGGGGTGATCTCGGGGTCGGGGTTGGCCATGGCGAAGATGATGGGTCGCGGGGCCATGGTCTTGACCAGCTCGGGCGTCAGCGCACCCTTGGCCGAGACCCCGATGAACACGTCGGCGTCCTTCAGCGCGTCGGCCAGGGTGCGGTGCGGGGTGTCGACCGCGTGGGCCGACTTCCACTGGTTCATGTCCTCGGGCCGGCCACGCCAAAGCACGCCCTTGCGGTCGACGGCGATGACGTTTTCATGTTTCACGCCCATGGCCTTCATCAGGCCCAGCGTGGCGATGCCCGCCGCGCCGGGGCCGTTCAGGACCACCTTCACCTCGCTGAGCTTGCGCCCGGTGATCTCGCAGGCGTTGATCAGGCCGGCGGAACAGATGATGGCGGTGCCGTGCTGGTCGTCGTGGAAGACGGGGATGTCCAGCAGGTCCTGCAGCTCGGTCTCGATGCGGAAACAGTCTGGGCTCTTGATGTCCTCGAGGTTGATGCCGCCGTAGGTGATGCCGATGTTCTTGACCACCGTAATGATCTCATCGACGTCGGTGCAGCTCATCTCCACGTCGATAGCGTCGACGTCAGCGAAGCGCTTGAACAGCACCCCTTTGCCTTCCATGACCGGCTTCGAGGCCAGCGCGCCGAGATTGCCCAGCCCCAGGATCGCGGTGCCGTTGGAAATCACCGCGACCAGGTTACCTTTAGACGTATATTCGTAGGCCAGCTCCGGATCTGCGGCGATCGCCAGCACCGGCACCGCGACACCCGGCGAATAGGCCAGGCTCAGGTCGCGCTGTGTCGACATCGGTTTGGTGGCCTGGATGCCGATCTTGCCGGGTGTCGGATAGCGGTGGAAGTTCAGCGCCTCTTCGTCAGTGAAGGTGCGTTTTTCAACTTGATCCATGGTTCCCCCGCCCGTCACCCAGGCTGCAAATCCGTCCGAAGCCCCCAGCCTATAGACCCACGCTGACAGGGACAACGCTTGCTGATGCGGAACCATATCCCACCGTTGTGACGCAGGAGTGTTGACCCCGTGGCCGGGCGCGCGATGCTAGGGGTATTGCTTCGACCCGGAGAGACCGCCCTGTCTGCCCCCATCAAGATCGCCATCGCGGGCGCCCTCGGGCGCATGGGCCGAGCCGTAGCCGCCATCGTCGAGGCCGATCCGGCGCTGGTGGTCGCGGCGCGGTTCGACCGGCCGGATCTATCCGGCGACGGTCTGGTTTCGGTCGCAGAGGCCCTGGCCGCAGCCGATGTGGTCATCGATTTCACCACGCCTGAGGCCTCGGTGGCGTTGGCGGCCCAGGCGGCCGGGCGTGGGGTCGCGCTGATCATCGGCTCCACTGGCCTGTCGCCGGACCATATTCGCCGGATCACAGAGGCGGCGGGCCGGGTCGCCGTGGTGCGCACCGGCAACTTCTCGCTGGGCGTCAACATGCTGATCGGGCTGGTAGGTCAGGTGGCGCGGGCGCTACCCGCCGACGCGTATGACATCGAGGTTTTCGAGGCGCATCACCGGCGCAAGGTCGACGCGCCGTCCGGCACGGCGCTGATGCTGGGCGCGGCGGCCGCGGAGGGGCGCGGCGTCGATCTGGAGCGCGTTTCGCGGCGCGCCCGTGACGGCCTTACCGGCCCACGCCCGGTAGGCGAGATTGGGTTCTCGGTGCTGCGCGGCGGTGATATCATCGGTGACCACAGCGTCACTTTTGCCGCAGACGAGGAAATCCTGACCCTCAGCCACTCAGCGCGCGACCGCAGCCTGTTCGCCAGGGGTGCCGTCGCCGCCGCACGCTGGGCTGTGGGCCAGCCGCCGGGAGAGTACGACATGCAGGATGTGCTCGGCTTCAGATGAACGACCTTCTGAATCAGGACGCGACCGCGCAGCTCGCCGCCCTGGCCGCGCGCCGCGTCTCATCGGTAGAGTTACTGAAGGTCTCGCTGGCGCGGCATGCCGAAACCCACGCTGCGCTGAATGCGGTGGTTGCGGCTGATCCCGAGCGCGCGCTGGAACGGGCCCGCGCCCTCGACGACGCGCGATCGCGGGGCGAGGCGACCGGGCCGCTCGCCGGTCTGCCCATGACCATCAAGGATACCTTCGACGTCTCCGGCATGGCGGCCTCGTCGGGACTGGCGGAGTATCGGCGACGGATGACCGGGGACGCCGACGCTGTCGGCCATGCCCGGCGTGCCGGCGCGGTCATCTGGGGCAAGACCAACGTGCCGGTGATGGCCGCAGACTGGCAGAGCGCCAACAGCCTCTATGGCGTGACCAATAATCCCTGGGACGTCACGCGCACGCCGGGCGGCTCATCCGGGGGCGCGGCGGCGGCGCTGGCGTCCCGGGTTACGGCCCTGGAGATAGGATCCGACATTGGCGGATCGCTGCGCGTGCCTGCCAGCTTCTGCGGAGTCTATTCCCATAAGCCAACCTGGGGCCTGGTGTCGCCCCGCGGCCACGTGCCGCCGCACCCGGGGTCGTTTGCCGAGCGCGATCTGAATGTGGTCGGTCCGATGGCAAGATCCGCCCGCGATCTACGCCTGCTGCTATCGACGATAGAAGCCGGAACCCTGGCACCGAGGGCACCGCCCGCAGACCTCAAGGACGTCCGGATCGGGCTCTGGCTTGATGACCCGAACTGTCCGCTGGATCGGGAGGTCAGGACCACGCTGGAGGCGTTTGCCGCCGACCTTCGCACGGCCGGGGCGGCGGTCGAGCCGATCAGGAGTCCCGTGGACATGCGGACTCTGCTGTTCGCCTACCAGGCCCTGTTGGGTGCCGTTCTGGGCGAGGATCTGCCGGCGAAGCTGCTTTGGGCACTGGAGATAGGTCGCCCGTTCGCCAGGCGCGCCCTGGCGCGCGGCGCGGGGCCGCTGTCGTCAGCTGCGGCAACGCTGGCTTACACGGCCCGGCATCGTGAATGGCTGGCTGCTGACGCGGTCCGCGCCCGTCTGCGCCACGAGGTCGCGGCGACCTTTGAGGACTATGATGTCATCCTGGCCCCGATCGCTCCGGTCCCGGCCTTCGCTCACGACGCGAGACCGTTTGGCCGCCGAAGTCTTGCCACATCGGATGGCGGGAAGATCCCCTACAACACGATGCTGACCTGGATCAGTCTGGCCACGGCGCTGCACCTTCCGGCGACGGCAGTCCCGGCGGGTGCTACCGTGTCGGGCCTTCCGGTAGGGGCGCAGTTGATCGGGCCCAGAGGCGGCGACGCCCGCACGCTGGCGATCGCCCAGGCCATCGACGAAAATGTGCGGGGATTTGCACCACCTCCACTCTGATGCGGAACCGGCTCAGCCAGCCGCTATAAGCCGGACGACCTCATCCTCGACCTGACCCAGGCGTTCCTTGCCGAAGAACATTTCATCGCCGACAAAGAAAGTGGGGATGCCGAACGCGCCGCGTTCGACAGCAGCCTCGGTGTTGGCGACCAGCTCGGCCTTGACCTCGGGGTCCTGGTTGGCGGCGATCAGGGCGGCACCGTCCAGACCGCCGGCGTCCAGCACGCGCCGCACCACCTCGGGGTCGTCCATCTTCTCGGCGTTTTCCCACATGGCTGCCAGCACGACGGCGAGGTAGGTTTCCTCCACCCCTGCCCGGCGGGCGGCCACCAGCCCTCGCATGATCAGCAGGGTGTTGACGGGAAAGTGCGGGTTGGACCTGAACTCGGTCAGGCCCTGCTTCTCGATGAAGCGCCGGGTCTCCAGGCTTTCGTAGGCCAGCTTGCCCTTCACGCCGCCGAAATTGACCATCGGCGAGGCGTTGTTTGTGGCCTTGAAGATGCCACCCAGCAGACAGGGGATCAGGTTGATTTTGGCACCGGTACGCGCGGATATCTCCGTCAGCGCCTTTCTTGAGAGATAACCGTTGGGGCTGCCGAAATCGAAGATGAAGTCGATGGTGACGGGCTTTGTCATGGGGGGCTCACCAGGTTTCGCGCCAGGGACGCAGGTCAAGTTCGTGGGTCCAGGCGGACCGGGGCTGTTTGTGCAGGTTGACGTAGGCCGCGGCGATATCTTCCGGCTTCAGGATCACATCCTGGTCGAGCAGGCTTTCGACATCGGTTCTGTTTTGCCGCGTGAAGACCCCGTCGACGGCCCCGTCAATCACGACATGGGCCACGTGTATGCCCTGTGGTCCCACCTCACGCGCCATGCTTTGGGCCACGGCGCGCAGGCCGTGTTTGGCCGCGGCGAAGGCGGCGAACCCATCGCGGCCGCGGACACTGGCGGTGGCGCCGGTGAAGAGCACCGTGCCGCGGCCTCGGGGGACCATGACATTTGCCGCCTCGCGCCCGGCCAGGAAGCCTGCGAGACAGGCCATCTCCCAGACCTTGGTGAACACACGCGTCGTCGTCTCGCGTATCCCGAACCGCACGTTGGCGCCGATGTTGAAAATCACCACTTCGAGGGGGCCGACATCCCGCTCGATTCTGGCGAAAAGGGCCGTCATCTCGTCCTCTACCCGCGCATCGACGCCATAAGCATGAGCCGAGCCGCCGTCGGCAGCGATCGACCGGGCCAGCGCCTCCAGAGATTCCAGATTGCGGGCACGGCGTGTCATGCAGACAGTATGGCCCTCGGCGGCGAAGGCGCGCGCCAGCGCCGAACCCAGACCATCGCCCACGCCCACGATCAGACAAACGCCTTTAGTCTCGCTCATGCGACACTCCATTCGAATTTCGAACTAACGTCGTCTTGAATTCGAACCCGGTCAATGGGATCATTGCGTCGAACCGGAGATTTTCGATGAAGTGGAGCGGTTTGGCGCAAGAGCGATGCTCTGTGGCGCGCTCGGTGGCGGTGATTGGCGACCGCTGGACGCTGATGCTATTGCGCGACTGTTTCCTGGGGATCCGGCGCTTCGAGGACTTCGAGCGCCGCCTCGGCATCTCGCGCAGCATTATAGCAGATCGGCTGAAGATCCTGACTGATGAGGGCGTGTTGCGCCGCGAAGCCTATCAGGACCGCCCCGTGCGGCATGAATACCGCCTCACCGACAAGGGCCTGGACCTGCACCCGGTGATGATGGCCATCGTCCACTGGGGCGACGTCCACTACGCGGGCGAAGAGGGTCCGCCCCTGATCCACCGCCACAAGACCTGTGGGTGCGATTTCACGCCGGTGCAGACGTGCTCGGAATGCGGCGAGCCGGTGGGCGCGCGCGAGGTGGAGGTCAGGGCTTCGGCCTAACGCCCGCCGGTCGAGCCAAAGCCGCCGACACCCCGTGCCGTGTCATCCAGGCTCTCCACCTCTAGCCAATCACCCTGCACCACCGGGGCGATCACCAACTGGGCGATGCGGTCGCTGCGGCGGATTACGAAATCCTCGGGGCCGTGGTTGATCAGGATCACCTTCACCTCGCCGCGATAGTCGGCGTCGATAGTGCCCGGGCTGTTCAGGCAGGTGACCCCGGACTTGAATGCCAGCCCCGAGCGCGGTCGCACCTGTCCCTCGAAACCCTGCGGCAGGGCGAAGGCCAAGCCTGTGGGCACGGCGTAGCGGTCGCCGGGGCGCAGGACAACGGGCGTGTCTTCGGGTACGGCGGCGCGCAGATCCATGCCGGCCGCCTGGGCGGTTTCATAGGCCGGGAGCGGAAGGCCGTCGGCGTGCGGCAAGCGGGTGATCGGGACGGTTGGGCCGGTCACTGGAACACCTCCGCCATGCGAGCGGCCAACCGGCGGGCCACATCGGCCTTGGGGATCTTGTCCCAGCGTTCGATGCCCAACGCCGTAACGATGGCCACGGCATTGTCGTCGCCGCCCATCGTGCCGTCGATGCTGACGTCGTTGGCGATGATCCAGTCGCAGCCCTTGCGGGCCAGCTTGGCTTGGGCGTGGGCTTCGACATTGTCGGTCTCGGCCGCAAAGCCAACCACCAGCTGAGGACGGTGCGCGCCTTTGGACAGCGTTGCCAGGATGTCTGGATTTTCTACCAGCGAGATCGCCGGGGGGGCACCGGCACCCTTCTTGATCTTGCCGGTTCCCACCGTCTCAGGCCGCCAGTCGGCCACCGCCGCCACGCAGACGGCGATATCGGCGGGAAGGGCCGCCTCACAGGCCGCCAGCATCTCGCGCGCCGTTTCCACCTCAACACGGCGGACGCCAGCCGGGGCGACCAGTGCGGTGGGACCGCTGACCAGGGTCACCTCCGCGCCCAGCGCCGCCAGGGCAGAGGCGACGGCATAGCCCTGCTTGCCGGAGGACCGGTTGGTGAGCAGGCGTACCGGGTCGATGGGCTCGGCGGTCGGACCTGCGGTGACGATGGCGCGTTTACCGCTCAGGGGTCCAGGGGCGGCAGTTCCCAACGCCGTCTGGATCGCCGCAAAAATCTCTGCGGGCTCGGCCATGCGTCCAGGACCAAATTCGCCGCACGCCATGGCACCGTCGTCGGGTCCGACGAACTGCACGCCATCGGCCTTCAGGGTCGCCAGATTTCGCTGGGTGGCGGCGTGGTTCCACATGCGCACATTCATGGCCGGGGCCATCAGCACGGGCTTGTCGGTCGCCAGCAGTGTCGTCGAGGCCAGGTCGCCGGCCAGC
>JANORH010000299.1:0-7561 GCA_031415215.1 Alphaproteobacteria bacterium
GTGCCCGATCCCACCGTCGCGCCGCCGATCCCCGTGACCCTGATCACCACGCCGCTGTTCCACGTCACCGCCAATAATTGCGCCGCCTATGCCACCACCGCCAGCGGCGGCAAGATGGTGCTGATGTACCGCTGGGACGCCACCGAGGCGCTACAGCTGGTGGAGCGCGAACGGATCACCTCGGTCAGCGGCGTGCCTGTAATGGCGCGTGAGTTGGTCACCCATCCGGATTTTGCCAAACACGACACCTCCAGCTTGCTGTCAGTCGGCGGCGGCGGCGCGCAACTTCAGCCCGATCTGGTGGCCAAGATCGACGACACCATCGCTACGGCGCGGCCCAACACCGGCTACGGCATGACCGAGACCTGCGGGATCATCACCTCGATCTCGGGCGACTTCTTCGTGGACAAACCAGCCAGCTGCGGCCGCGCCATGCCTACCTTCGAGGTCAAGGTGGTGAACGACGACGGACAGGTTCAGCCTCCCGGCCTGCCGGGCGAGCTGTGGGTCAAGGGTGCGCCGGTGATCAAGGGCTACATCAACCGCCCGGACGCCACGGCGGACTCCATCACGGAGGGATGGCTCCACACTGGCGACGTCGCCTATCTGGACGACGAGGGCTTCATCTTCCTGGTCGACCGCAAGAAAGACATGGTGCTGCGCGGCGGGGAGAACATCTACTGCGCCGAGGTCGAGGCGGTGCTCTATCAATATGACGCGGTGGCCGAATGCAGCGTGTTCGGTGTGCCGGATGATCGGCTGGGAGAAGAGGTCGGGGCCGCAGTTGTCGCCCGGGCCGGCGAAACGCTGGATGTTGCGGCGCTACGCACCCACTGCGCCACCCTGGTCGCTCGCCACAAAATTCCGCGCTACATCTGGGTTCTGGACACCGCGATCCCCCGGAACGCCAGTGGCAAGTTCCTGAAGCGCGAGCTACGCGAGACCCTGCAGCTCAGCGACGCCAGCTAACCGCGCGCGCCCACGGATTGGCTCAAAGTCCTAACTTTGGGCGATCCGTCGGCTATTTTCGTCATATCGACGAGGCATTTGGTCGAATCGATATGCAAAGGGCTATTCGTCCTCGTCATCCTCGGGCTCATCCTCAGCTGCCTTGAGCACGCCGAATGCCTCATGAAACCGCTTCAGCGCCGCCACGGAGGCCTGCACCCGGCCGGTCGCGCCGGCGACATCGCCCTGATTGCCGCTGATCACCGCCAGATTGGTGCTGGCGATCGCATCGGCCAGCGCCTGGAGACAGGCCCTGAGCGCGATCAGATCCTCGGCCTCTCCGGCGTCGTCCTGCCCCTCATCCTCGGGATCGATGATGTCTGAGATGTCGACCATGTCGGGGCTCCTTGAAGTGGTGGACGACGCGCCAGGTTGGCGGCTTTGCCAAGGCGGCAATCTATGCGAGACGCCGGTTACAGTCTTGGCGGATAGCACGCGACCCGACGCATGAAACAGTTTCTGATTACCGCCGCCGGCGTGTTCGCAGGCCTTCTGGTGTTTTTGGTCGGCGTGCCGTTCGTATTGATCAGCATGGCGCTATCGGCCACGGCAGCGGCGCCCGTGCCATCGGTAGCGGTGCTGACCCTGGATCTGCGCGATCCTTTGACCGATCAAGCACCGCATAATCCCCTGTTCGGCCTTGGCCGCAATTCGGCATCGGTGATGTCGATCATATCGACCCTGCGACGCGCCGAGACGGATGGCCGGGTCAAGGGACTATTCGTGCGACTGCCCGAAGGCGGCATCGAACCGGGCATGGCCGACGAGATCAGGCTGGCATTCAAACATTTCCGAGCGTCGGGCAAGCCGATCTATGCGCACAGCCAGGGCATCTATCCGGCGGGTATCGTCACCACGACCTACATGCTGGGGGCGGCGTCGGACCAGCTGTGGATGCAGCCGGGTGCCTCGCTGCAGGTGACCGGGGCCTCGACCGAGGATTTGTTTTTCAAGCGGTTTTTCGACAAATACGGCATCGCGCCGCAGTATGAGCAGCGCTACGAGTACAAGAACGCCGTCAACGGTTTCATGTTCAGCGACTATACGGCGGCCCACAAGCAATCGACGCTATCCTGGATGGGGTCGGTTTATGCCTCGAACCTGGGCTTTGCTGCCGGAGACCGAAAGACCGATCCGGTCGTCCTGCGAGCGGCGCTGGAGGCCGGGCCCTATGTTTCCGAGGACGCGCTGAAACTGAAGCTGATCGATCACCTGGGTCAGGTCCGTGAGGCGCAAGAGGCCCTGTTGGCCAAGGCGGGTGAGGGCGCAAAGGGTATCGACTTTGACGACTACGCCGACGCCCAGCAAAACGAGGGCGACAGGACCGGCGCGACCATTGCGGTGATCGAAGCCGAGGGCGCGATCTTGACCGGACGCGACCAGGGTTCGAACCCCTTCACCGGCGGGACGAGTATCTATTCCGACGATCTGGCCGGGGCGATCCTGACCGCCGCCCGGACGGATGCCGTCAAGGCCATCGTGCTGCGGGTCAATTCGCCCGGGGGTTCGGACACGGCTTCTGAACAGATCCTGGATGCCATTCGCGTGGCCAAGGCGGCGAACAAGCCCGTCGTGGTCTCGATGGGAAGCTATGGCGCGTCGGGCGGGTACTGGATCGCCTCGGAGGCCTCAGCGATTGTGGCCCAACCGACCACGTTGACAGGTTCGATCGGCGTCTATGGCGGCAAGTTCGCGGTGGGGCCGGCTTTGGAGCGTTTCGGCGTCGATATTCGCCAGACCGGCGTCGGCGGAGACTATGCCAGTGGTTTTGGTATGGGACAGCCCTTCACGGCCAGCCAGCGGGCGGCGTTCGCCGGTTGGATGGACCGCATCTACGCCAACTTCGTGACCCGGGTGGCCGTGGGACGAAATCTGCCGGAGGCGCGGGTCCGGGAGATCGCCAAGGGCCGGGTCTGGACGGGCGCACAGGCCAGGTCCCTGGGTCTGGTCGACGAATTGGGCGGGTTCTATCAGGCGGTGGACAAGGCCAAGACACTGGCCGGGCTTAAGGGCGAAATCCGACTGCGCCGGATGACGCCGACAGAGGGCACTTTCGAGGCGCTGCAGAACGCGCTGGGCGTTTCGGCAATGTCAGCGCGGACGCTGGCGGCGGCGGCCTGGGTATTCGGCGATCCCCGCTCGCAGTCCATTCTCGACAGTCTGGCCGAAGCCCGGCTTCGTAGCACGGGCGGCGGTATGGTGCTGGCCCCGACGCCGCTGCGGTAGAAGGTCTACCTCACCCGCTTCAGCGCCCCCGCCGGCGTTCGCAGCAGGACGCGGCGCAGTCCGTAGTCCAGCTCGATAGCTTCGAAATGGCGCATGACGTCGATACCGATCAGGATTGCCGGCCTGTCCGCCAGGTCCCAGAGCTTGAAGATGTGCAGGTCGGCGAACACTGCTGACAGGTCAGCAATCCCCAGACCACCGAGGCGGAGTGTCGGCACTGTGGAAAGCTCGCCATTGGCGGTCTGGCCCGTGGCGCTGGTCAGTTGCACGTTCAGGGGGCGAACCGACAACAACTCCGGCCTGGCTTTCAGCTTGTTGTAGAGCTGAAGGTTGCCCACCGTATTCTGGGAGCCGGAGTCCAGGAACGCCACCACCGGTACACCGCCCAGGTCCGCATCCACGACGATCAACTGGCCAAACCGCATGCGCGCCGGAACGATGGTGTAGTCCGTCCCGTCCAGGGAGTGGCCGGACTGGTTCAAACGGCTGTCCTTGACCCCCAGCGAGAGCCCAAGGGTCGCGGCGTTGGCGCGATAAATGGTGATGGTGTTGCGGCGAAAGTCGATGGCGAGCCGGCGATTGCGCAGCACGTCGACCCCAAGCAAGCCATCCGCGCCCAGGCGTCCACGCGTGAGCAACGGCACCTTAAGTCGGGTCGACTCGATCCGGCCGACCGCCAGTCGCTCGACCGAAGCCATGCCGGATTTTTCGACGCCGGCGATCCCGTGCACTTCTGCTGTGCCCGCGGGCGGCAGTCCCAACTCCGCCGCCAGTTCGGTCGAAACGACGGAGCGATTGGCACCGGTATCCACAACGAACTCGAAAGGGCCGCTGCCGTTCACCATCACCGGCGCGGTCACGCGGTGGGCCTTGTCGCGATCCGTTGCGACCTGCTCCAGCGTCGGATCGGCAGGCTGCATGTCGGCCAGATTGACCAGTACCCTGGGCTTACGCAGTGCGCGCGCTGCGGCGGTCGCAGGCATCAGCAGCCCAGCCCCCATCACTGTTGCAGCTTGTCGCCGGTTCAACATTGTCCCTGCCTCAAGCTTCGCTGTTGAAGTCGCGCGCGGCCTTGGTCATGGCCTGAACGATCTCCTGTTCGGCCTTTGAGATCAGCGGGTTCCAGACGTCGAAAATCAGCACCGTGCGGGGTTCGTCGCTGTCATTGCGGGCCTCATGTTCGATCGTGTCGTCAAAGATCAGCACCTGGCCCTCGGTCCAGGTCCGGTGTTCAAATCCCACGCGATAGGTGCAGTTCGGCGGCACGATCAGCGGCAGGTGCACGACCAGCCGGGCGTTGGTCTCGCCATGGTGCGGCGGGATCTGGGTGTGCGGGGCCAACACCGAGAACATGGCGTTGGGGCACAGCGCGCCGATCTGCGCCATGCCGATGGCGTCGAGGGCAGCAGCCGTGCGGGGGCATTGCGCGAGGTTCTCTGCCACCCGTTCGCCGCCGCGCCATAGCGGATAGGTGCTCCATCGGTCGGAGTGATTGAGGTCCTCCCACTGGTTGACCGGCTCACCGCGGTTGTAGGCGATGTAGGGCGAAAACCCGGCCTGTGAGCTTTGCTGAACGGCGCGCAGCTCGTCCCGGATCGCGGGCGTCGCGGCTTCCAGGTCTTTGACCCAGGCGAAGTCGGCGCGGTCGAAGAAGGGGATGGCCGGCAGGCGCGGCACGGCCAGCTGATTGGCCTCGGACCGATAGGCCTGAACCCGACCGGTCATGACGGCGGCCGCCTCGGCCCAGCGCCCGGTCGCGGCGATCTCCAACGTGGCGCGAGGGCCGGCAAGGGTGGCTTCGAGATAGGCGGCGAACGCCTCTGTGTAGGCCTCGACACAGGTGCGGGCATGCAGCAACTGCGGGCGCAGGGATTCCGGCCAATGGGTCTCGGGCGGCGCGATCTTCAGCGCGTCGCGGTAGACATTGGCAGCTGCGCGGGTCTGGCCCTGGCGTTCGAGGTAACCCGCCTTGGTCAGGAGGCCCGGCAAATAATAGGGCTCGACCGCCAGGCAGTCGTTGATGGTCAGCCACTCGCTCTCGGTGTCACCCTGTTCGCGCTGAACGACGCTGGCGGTCATCAGGATCAACGGGTCGGCGGGCGAGGCAAGGTGGGCGGCGCGGAGAAGCTCGATGGCACCGGCCAGATCGCCGCGCTGGAAAGCGTGGACGCCGAGGCTGTAGAGCGCCTGCGGGTGCTCGGGTTCCAGCGTGCGAACCTGACCCCATAGGCGCTCGGCCTCTTGCCAGCGCCCGGCATTGGCGGCCTGGCCGGCGGACTGGACGAGGGCGTTCACCTGATCGGTCATGTGGGCAGTATCCTTCTGGCCGCAACGCCCGTTCGGGTTAGCACGTTCGTCGGCTGAGTTGATCCACGTCCTGGAGCCTGTCCGTTTCAGATGGGATCATCTGAAACGGATAAACAGGCTCGTTCTCATATGTTTAGAGCACGACGGGCGCTTGAACCGGTATCCACTTCAAGCTGTCGTGCTCTAACCGGCGCAGGCTTCCTTCGCCTTTGTCCGCCGACGGATCGCAGCGCCGGTCAGGCCGAAGCCCGCAACCAGCAGGGCCCAGGTCGCCGGTTCGGGAACCGCGCCACCGGGCGTGGCCGAGGCCAGCACCGCGCTGCCATCCAGGGTGACCAGGGTTATCCCGGCACGGGTGATGACCTCGCTTCCTGCACTCCCGATACAGCCCGGCGACGACTGGGCACCGTCGACGCAATAGGCCTTGCCAAACAGGTTCGGGGTCTCGCCGATCAGGAACAGGCCATTGCTGTCGAAGTTGAAGATCAGGTCGGTCGCGGTCGCCGTGAGGCCGTTACCCTCAATCAGGGCCACCGAATTGCCGCCACTCAAAGGCCCGAACAGCGTGAAGGGGACGTTCACGAAGCTAAGGATCACGGTCCAGTCCAGGATGTTGGCTGCGGACAGCACGCCCAAGGTATTGTCTGTCGTAATTGATAGCTGCGCGGTCTGGGATTCTACGACACGTGTGCCCGTATAGGTGATGGCCTGGGCAGGCACGGCTGTCATCAGCGCCAGACCCAATGCCGCGACGCTCATCATAATCTGTTTCATGCTCGATCCTTCGCCCTGGTTCGTCGCCGGTCCTCGTTGATGGAGTGGCCAAGTGCGACTATGTAAATGATCGATAATAACAGAGTGAAACTATGTAAAGACGTTTCTCAGACCTGATCCACGACAACGACCCCGCGCGCTGCGACCCCACCGGACTGGCGTCGGCGTCGGGGCGGCGGTAGAGGACGCTATGCCAAAGCGGTCAGCCAGCGACGCGGCCAAGACCCGCGAACGAATTGTCGAAGTGGCCACACACCGCTTCGCAGCGCACGGTTTCGCGGCGACGCGAACCGCCGATGTGGTGCGTGACGCCGGTGTTTCCGAGGGCGCTCTTTTCCATCATTTCAAGGACAAGACCGCTCTGTTCAGGGCCGTCGTTGAACGGCTGCAACAGCAGTTTGTGATAGATGTCGTCGCCAGCACCAGCGGCCTTACCGCGCCAATGGAGGTGTTCCTGACCGGCTCGCGGCGTTCGCTGGAGCTCAGCGAGAACAGCGACTATCTGCGCATCGTCATGATGGAGGCCCAGACGGTGCTGGGCGGGTCCGGCTGGCGCGAGCAGGATGCGCGGGTCGGCCTGATGCTGATCGAGCCCAATCTGCGAGCCATCGCCGGGCGCGACAACATTCCGGAGTCCGCTCTGAGACCCATGGCCCTGCTAGTTATGGGATTGATCAATGAAACGATTTTCGCCCTCGCCCGCAGCGAAGCTGGCGTCACCATAGATGGCTGCATCCGCCTGCTTGAAGCGGCGGTACTGATCTGGGTGCAACGCCTGGCTCCGGCCGCCCCGCCATGATGTGAGAGGCGATGGTGGATCAGCGCAACCTTCCTAACCCTTCTCCACCGGCTCCACCAGAAAATGCCGGCCTTCGCGATCTTCGATTTCGACGGGACGGCGGTCGAAAGTGGGGACACGCGCCACTTTTCAAGACACCCTCAACCCTGGAGTGAACCCCTGGAGTGAGACCCGCAAGTTCGAGACAGTTTCCAGGCACACTAGGTCCACGGTCATTCCGCCTCATCGACCGAACGGTCCTCGCATTCAATCTTGACGGCGGCCCCATCATGTTCTACATATGTTCCCAATGACCACGCCCGTTCCCCCTGTTGAGATGCTGGATGCGCTCACCCAGTGCGCCTATCGCCTGGGCCGTGCGTTTGCGGCCGACGCCGAGCGGTCGCAGGGCAAGGCGATGCTGGTAGCCTATGATCTGTTCATCCGCTGTTTCTTCTAGGTTCGTAT
>JANORH010000300.1:0-7657 GCA_031415215.1 Alphaproteobacteria bacterium
AGAGCCGATATAGGCCAGGTCCGCGCCCATGGCCTGAGCGCCCAGCACTGCGTGGCCGTTGCCGATCGCACCGGACAGTGCGATCGGGCCGTCGAACCACTCCCTCAGTGCGTGGACGATGGCGAACGGCGACAGCGTTCCAGCGTGGCCACCGGCACCGGCCGCCACGGGGATCAGGCCGTCGGCCCCCTTCTCGATGGCCTTGCGGGCGAACCTGTCGGTGATCACGTCGTGCAACACCACGCCGCCGTAGGAATGGGCGGCATTATTGACGTCCTCACGCGCGCCCAGCGAAGTAATGATGATCGGCGCTTTCCACTTGGTGGAGGCCTCAACGTCATGCTCCAGCCGTTCGTTGGTCTTGTGAACGATGTGGTTCACGGCGAAAGGTGCCGACGGCATGTCCGGATGATCGCGGTCCCACTCGGCCAGTTCTTCCGTGATGCGGTGCAGCCACTCGTCCAGCAACGACGCCGGCCGCGCGTTCAGCGCCGGAAACGATCCGACGATACCGGCCTTGCACTGGGCGATCACCAGATCCGGCGTTGAGATGATGAACAGCGGGCTGCCGATCACCGGCAAACGCAGACGGTCACGCAGTACGGGGGGCAGAGCCATGGCAAGTCCTCAAACAGTTGTTAGATTTACGTTGTACGCATAAGTTTTTGCGCTTCGCAACATCCTAACTGAGCCGACCGCTCTCGTTAGGTGAACTTGACGTCGGCGCAGGCGGGGGCGCAATTCCCCTCATGGCCGACCCCCATCTTCTGGATCCTGGATTCTCGCCCGTCGGGGAGGACGCCTGGCGCGCCCTCGTCGCCAAGACCCTGGGTGACAAGCCATTCGACAGCCTCACCAAGGCCACCGTCGAGGGCCTGCCCATCGCCCCGCTGTACGCGGCTGCGGATCGTGCGCCAGCCATCGCGACACGGCCCTTCCAGGTTGATCGCGCCTGGGACGTTCGCACGATGTCGGCCCATCCAGACCCGGTCCGCGTCAATCAGGAGCTGCTGGCCGATCTGAACGGCGGCGCAGCGTCGGTGATCGTCAGCGGGCATGCTTCGTTGGCGGCGCTGTCGGTTGCCCTGAAGGATGTGATTCTTGAGTTGGCTCCCGTCGGGCTCGACGCCGGGTTTCTGGGCCCGCAAGCCGCCGAAGCGTTGGATGCCGTGGCCAAGGCCTCGCCTGCGGCGAAACTTAACCTCAACCTCGACCCGGTCAGCGCCTTTGCTGAAACCGGCGAAAGCCCTGGCCCCATCGACGACCATCTCGCCACTGCGGCCACGCTCGCCGCACGACTGGCCCAGACCTATCCTCAGGCGCAATTATTTCTGGCGTCCGGGCGATGTGCCCACGAGGCCGGTGCCGGTGAGGCGCTCGAAGTCGCTGTAGCTGCCGCGGCAGCGATCACCTACGCCAAAGCCCTGGTTCTGGCAGGACTGACCGTACAGGACGCGTTCGCGCGGATCACCCTCGGCCTGGCCGCCGACGCCGACTACTTCGTGAACATCGCCAAACTTCGTGCGGCCCGCGCCGTTTTCGCGAGGATCGCCACATCCTCGGGAGCCGCAGCCCAGGCCAGGATCGAGGCCCGCTCCTCACGCCGTATGCTAACCGCCCAGGACCCCTGGACCAACATGATCCGCCTGACTGTGTCCGGTTTCGGCGCGGCGGTAGGCGGAGCAGACGCCGTCGTCCTGGGGACATTCTCCGACGCCCTGGGCCTGCCAGCGGCGTTGGCGCGGCGTCAAAGCCGCAACGCCCAGCTGGTGCTCATGGAGGAAGCTCACATCGGCAAGGTCGCAGACCCTGCGGCGGGCTCGGGATACATCGAAACCCTGACCGACGGGATCGCCCACGCCGCCTGGGATCGCCTGCAGGCCATTGAGGCTGAAGGCGGACTGATCGCCGCGCTCCAGTCCGGCCTCATAGCGCGAGAAGTACACAACGCTGTTATCGCACGCGGTGACCCGACCGTCCTGGGCGTCACTGTGTTCCCACCTACGGATACCGTTCCAGTGAGTGTCGAACCCTCGGCCAACGGCTCGCAGGCTTCCGCGCGATTACCTGGCCGGGACAGCCAGTGTCCGCCGCTCAAGGCCATGCGGCTGTCTGAAAAGCATGAGGTGGCGGCATGAGCGTGTTCCCCGACTTCGCCAACCTTCCTTTCGACGGCCCAACCCCGTCCGTGGCTCCAACCACGGGGGAACCCTGGAACACGCCCGAGGGCATCGCCGTCCGTCCGGCCTACGCCGCCGCCGACATCGAGGGTTTCGCGACCATGGGAGGCTATCCGGGCCTGGCCCCGTTCGTGCGCGGCCCCTACCCCACCATGTACGCCACCAACCCGTGGACCATCCGCCAATACGCTGGCTTCTCGACGGCGGAGGATAGCAACGCCTTCTACCGTCGCAATCTGGCGGCCGGGCAGATGGGCCTGTCCATTGCCTTCGATCTGGCCACTCACCGGGGCTATGATTCAGACCACCCGCGTGTCGCCGGCGACGTCGGGATGGCCGGCGTGGCCATCGACAGCATCCTCGATATGCGCACCCTGTTCGACGGCATCCCGCTCGACAAGATGAGCGTGTCGATGACCATGAATGGGGCGGTCTTGCCGATCCTGGCGCTCTATATCGTGGCCGCCGAGGAACAGGGGGTGCCGCATGAGAAGCTGTCGGGCACCATCCAGAACGACATCCTGAAGGAGTTCCTGACCCGGAATACCTACATCTACCCGCCCGGCCCCTCGATGCGGATCGTCTCGGACATCTTCGCCTATACGGCGCGTGAGATGCCGCGCTTCAACTCGATCTCGATCAGCGGCTATCATATGCAGGAAGCTGGCGCGACGCTGGACCTGGAGCTGGCCTACACCCTGGCGGACGGCATCGACTATGTCCGCGCCGGCGTCGCCTCCGGCATGACGGTGGACCAGTTTGCGCCCCGCCTTTCGTTCTTCTGGTGCGCCGGCATGAACATGTTCATGGAGGTCGCCAAACAGCGGGCCAGCCGCCTGCTCTGGGCCAAGCTGATGAAAGCTGAGTTCGCCCCGAAAGACGCCCGATCCCTGGCGCTACGGGCCCACACCCAGACCAGTGGCTGGTCTCTGGCGGCACAGGATGTCTACAATAACGTCGCCAGAACCGCCGTCGAGGCCATGGGCGCCACCGGCGGCCAGACCCAGAGCCTGCACACCAACTCCCTGGACGAAGCCCTGGCCCTGCCGACCGATTTCTCGGCCCGGATTGCGCGCAACACCCAGTTGTTCCTGCAGATGGAAAGTGGCCAGAACCGGGTGGTCGACCCCTGGGGCGGCAGCTACTATGTCGAGCTGCTGACCGCCGATCTGGCAACGCGCGCGCTCACCCACATCGCCGAGGTCGAGGCACTGGGCGGTATGGCGAAGGCGATCGAAAACGGCCTGCCAAAGCGACGTATCGAAGAGGCTTCGGCCCGCACCCAGGCTCGCATCGATTCCGGCCAGCAGAGCGTTGTTGGCGTAAACCGTTATCGTCCCGAGGTCGCCGATGTCATCCCGATGATGAAGGTCGACAATTCCGCCGTCCGCAACGCCCAGCTGGCAAAGCTCGCCCGCCTCAAGCGCGAGCGGGACCCGGAGGCCGTGGCCGCCGCTCTTGACGCGCTGACCGACGGCGCGGCTGGGAAGGCCAATCTGCTGGAGCTTTCGGTCAACGCCGCCCGCGCTAAGGCTACTGTGGGCGAGATATCGTTCGCGCTGGAAAAGGTATTCAACCGCCACAAGGCCACTGCTGATGCCGTCAAGGGTGTCTATCTGCGCGAAGCTGGCGCGACACCGGCTTCGGACCGTGCGCGGGCGATGGCCGAAGCGTTCACCCAGGCCGATGGCCGTAAACCACGGCTGATGGTCGCCAAGATGGGACAGGACGGCCACGACCGCGGCCAGAAGGTGATCGCGTCCGGCTTCGGCGACCTGGGGTTCGATGTCGAGATCGGTGACCTGTTCCAGACACCCGCTGAAGCTGCCGCTGAGGCCGTCGAATCCGGCGTTCACGCTGTCGGCGCCAGTTCACTGGCCGCCGGTCACCTGACCCTGGTGCCGGAGCTCAAGTCCGAACTCGCCCGGCTGGGCCGCCCGGACATCCTGGTGTTCGTCGGCGGCGTGATCCCGCCAGAGGATTTCAAGGCGCTGGAAGCCATGGGCGTCGCCGCGATCTTCACGCCCGGCACCGTGATCCCGGAGGCGGCGATCACCGTACTTGACCGGCTCAATGAGCAGTTGGGGTATGCGCAGGAAACGGTGGGCCGGTAGGGTTTGACAAGGCGTCTTTCAGTCACAGGCCCACAAGCAGAAAAGGGTCGCGACAGGCAATCCCGCGCGCGCCCCTTCTGACGACATTGCGCGGTCCGTTTGCCTCCTTACAGACGTCGGACCCCCAGGTTCCTACCGCCCGCCCAGCGGCGTGGACGCTGACGGACCGTCAGTGGTCGCCTGCGAGCCGCGACGACGGTTTCCCATCATCGCCTGGGCGGCCACCAGCTCGGCGCGGTCCAGAGCCTGGTCGCCGTTCTTGTCGAGCACTGTGAAATATTTGCCCAGCATCTGGCCCATCTGGCCCTTCAGTTCGGTCTTCTGCAGCTTGCCGTCGATGCTGTCGTCCATCATCCCCAGCATACGGGTCTGGCTGAAGCGAGCGTCGCTATCGATCTGCTTGGCGGCGGTCTCGTCCACCCAGCGGAAGCTGAGCGAGGTGAAAAGCATCTCCTCGTGAGACTGCTCACCCCAGGTGACCTTGATGTTCGGGTCGGGATTGGCGGGATTGCTCTTGGAATTGTCATAGGTCCAGTTGGCGATCAGCCGTGAGCCCGCCGGAATCTTGATGGGTTGGTCGAAGGTATAGGCTCGCTGCCAGTTGAAGTCGTAGCGCGGCATGGTCATCAGCAACGTCTTCTTGCCGTCCGGTGTCTCCAGCCACAGATCGTTGGCATAGGCCCTGTAGTGGGCGTGCGGGAAGGCCGAGTATAGCAGCGCATCGTTGGGGAACTCGACGTAGGCCACTTCCTTGTGTCGCGGCGTATTGGCCGGAATCTCGATGGTCGCGTCGATTACAACGACACCGCGCATGATGTACTTGGGCATGTCATCGCGGAAGTAGACGCCGATCTGCGACTTATCGACCGTTTCCTTGCCGTAGGGCGTGTAGTGCATCTGGTAGCCCACCGCCCCACCGGCCGGCAGGAAGGTACCGACATCACCGGCATAGATGTTGGACTCAGCGCCAACAGCATAGCCGCCAACCGATCCACGCCAGCGGGTCTCCGACGAGTTCTGGCCGACGGCCGGAACATCCTTCATCCAGCCGGTCAGGATATGGTGCACGGCCTGGCGGTCGCCGGGCTTCACAGTTGACGCACGGATCCACCGGCCCTCGGTCAGGGAATTGGGCGTATAGGGCCGCTGATAGTCCACCACTCCCGACGCCGGGACTTTGTAGGCCGGGATATCCAGGATCATGTCGGGCTTGCCCAGCGGCCACTCGGCGGCCACGCGTTTCACGGACCCCAGAGGGTCGACCCCCTCGCCGCGCGGCGCACCGCCTTCGATCCAGTGAACCAGGGTCTTGATCTCTGCGGCCGTCATGTTCTTGTTGTCAGAGAATTTTCCGACGTGCGGGTCGGCGTTGTAGGGCGGCATCCGGTCGGTTCGCAGCACCTCGCGGATCATCGGCGAGAAACCCTTGACCATGGCGTAGCTTGACATGGCGAAGGGACCAATGCCGCCTTCCTGGTGACAGGCCACACACTTGGCCTCCAGGATCGGGGCCACGTCTTTCACATACGAGATCCGGGCCGCCATGCCGCGATCCGGGAACGCGATAGCCATGCCGTTGCTGGCCATCACCGGGGATGGCGCAGGATTACCGCTCATCAGCGCATCAACCGCCGCCGCCGCGCCGGACACCGGGCCGCGATAGAAGACGGTCCAGGTCTTGGGGTTGATGACATAGGCCTCGGCCGAGCGATTTACGCCCAGGCTGCCGCCCACCAGCTGGTTGATATCCATCAGGATCGGCGCTTTGAAGCCGACCTTCTGCGCTTCGGCCAGAATCGCCTCCCGGCTGTCCTTGAGGCTCGAATTCATCATCAGGACCTCGACGCCCTTGGCGCCGTAGTCAGCCGCCATGGCGTTGATCGCTGGTGCCAGTTTCTGGATCGCGGCATCGCCGTTCGCCTGGGTGATCAGGACCACCGCAGGGGCCGTCGTCATCCGGTACAGTTCGTGTGCGTCGAGGTTGGTATCGACCAACATGAAATTGTCGACACTCATCGGAGCATTTGCCGAGGCGTTCACCGCTGACCCCGCGCTCATCGCTTGCGGCGCGCCATCGGTGGAACAGCCGACAATCAGGGCGGTAGAGGCCAACAGGCCCAAGGTGCCAAGCCGCGCAATGGTCATTTCGTTTCCTCCAGCGTCGCGCTTTGTCAGTTTGCGCGTTCGATAAACACCTCTACTTGTGACAAACCAACATTACGCAAATGTTTCGAAATCAAGAGCTGCGACCACGCCTTCGCGGCGTCAGCCCACGACGCGGGCAGGTTCCGGCAGTTCATCCGAGATCACCTTGAAACCTGCCAGTGTCGCCGGGCCAAAATTTGTGATGATCGCGACGTCGGTGGCGTCGCGGCCAATGGCCATCATGACGCGGCCAATCCGCGGCTTGTTATGGCGGGCATCCATCGTACGCCACGCTCCGCCGAGATAGACCTCCATCCAGGCGCTGAAGTCCATCACGCCGTCGACCGGTATGCCGATGTCGCCCATGTATCCCGTGCAGTAACGCGCAGGGATGTTCATGCAGCGGCAGAGTGCAATGGCCAGATGGGCATAGTCACGACAAACGCCGAACCGTTCCTCATGCGCCTCAGCCGCCGTCTTGGTCGGTCGGGCGTGCTGATAGCTGAAGGCAATGCGTTCGTGCGCATATTTGACAATCGCCTGCGCACGCGCCCAGCCCGGCTCGACGCCAGCAAACATCTTCCAGGCGAGATCGTTCAACGCCTGGGTCTCGCAGTATCGAGAGCCCAATAGAAAAACGATAACGTCGTCGGGCAACTGGTCGACCGGGGTCTGCCAAGCCTCTGGAAAGATCGGGTCCGGAAGGCCGCTATCGCGAACCACGAAGTCCGAACTCAGGGTCAGGCGTCCAGCGGGCGCGAGGATCCGGCTGCAGAGGTTCCCGAACTGATCTCGATACTGACTGAGCGAGACCAGCGGATTGCTGTGAATGAGGTCAGGCGTCTCGAGGTCCGACAGACGCTCCGGCCGCACATTCAGCATCAACATCATCGGCGTCGGCGCGGGACAGTCGTAGGTAATTTCGTAGCCGCACCGGATGCGCATCAGGGTTCCTCGGTATTACTGCCCGTAAGCAACTCTCGACGGCGCGTCGAGTTGCATCGCTTGCGCCACCTGAACGTCGACCTCAACGTCCATTCCCAGGAAATCCGACGGCGCTCCCGACCAGGTTCCGTGCAGCGGCAGGGCAGCGCGCGGATCAACGACTTCGGCAACTCGCACCAGATCCAGGTTGCCGACGATGCCGTTGGTGGGGTCGAAATCGACCCAGCCGCAATCCGGCAGATAGGCCCGCACCCAGGCATGGGAATGGCCGCC
>JANORH010000301.1:0-4267 GCA_031415215.1 Alphaproteobacteria bacterium
GCAGCGCCGCCGCAAGGAAGCCGATCGAGGCCCCGAACACCACGCTGTAGCCGAACATGTCGGCCACCGCGCCGCCGATCAGCGGGC
Source organism: Alphaproteobacteria bacterium (assembly GCA_031415215.1). Lineage (GTDB taxonomy): Bacteria > Pseudomonadota > Alphaproteobacteria > Caulobacterales > Caulobacteraceae > Phenylobacterium. The sequence continues at coordinate 88 of JANORH010000301.1, forward strand.
TCAGCGTCGCTGTGACGCTTTCCGCCGTCGCCGAAACCGCGATGCGCATCGGCAGGTCGTCGCGGTCGCCGAATTCCAGGATCATGGTCTGGGCGGCCATGTTGTAGCCGGCCTGCGCGGCGCCCAGCGCAAAGAACGCCGCGAAAATCGCCGGCGTCGAATGGAAATTCATCAGCAGCAGGGTCGCCAGGATCCAGCCCGTGATCGAGAACAACAGCACCAGCCGGAACCCGGACTTGTCGCCCAGATAGCCCCAGATCAGGTTCGAAAGCGTGTCCGCGCCCAGGAACGCCAGCGACAGCAGGCCGATGGTGGCGCCGGTCATCTCGATCTTCTGGCCGACATAGATGATGAAGAACGGCGTCGCGATCCGCGCCGAGGTCGCCAGCATCTGCACCACGATGAAGAACCCGTAGGCCTTGTCCTGCTTGATGAGATCCGGGAACTCGCGCAGCCGGTCGCGGAACCGCCCCTGCGCCCGCACGGTCGGCGGCTCCGGCTCCTTCAGCAACAGCTGCAACGCCCAGAGCCCCAGGCTGGTCAGGACGAAAGCCAGGACGAAGGTCGTGGAGTAGCCGTTGCCGAAGATGTTCGGCCCGATGAAATACTTGCCCGCCACAAAGGCCAGCACGGCGGCGATGGCCCCGCCGGTGGCGGTGCGCCAGGCCTGCAGGCGGCCCCGCCGGGAAAGCGGGATCACCTTGGACATCAGCAGGCTGAACACCACCCGCTGCGCGCCCATGAAGACGCCGAACATCGTCATGAAGAACAGGATCGACCAGACCAGCGGGTTGACCGGGATGGGATCGCCCCAGGGCATGGAGACGGCAAAGGTCTTGTTGGGAATGAACCAGCCGGAGAGCGCGATGCCGAGGATGGCCAGGCGGCCCAGGCTGCCCATCAGGACGGCCGCAGGCATCACCTTCTTGCGGTGCTCGACCTTGGTGCCGGCGAAGATCGGCGAGATGATCCCGCCCACCTGCTGCAACGCCAGACCCAGGCCGACGATGGCGTTGGAGCCCGAGATCTGGAACAGATAGGCGGGCAGGAAGGTCGGCGCATTGACCAGCCGGAAGCCGGTCATGCCCAGCATGCCGTGCAGGTAGTTGCCGAGGTAGTTCCGCTTGAGATTGTCCCAGACGAACTTCTCGTAGGCCGCCTCGCGCTCGGCAAGATCACCCTCGGCGGGATCGCCCTTGCCGGGATCGGTGCTATCGCTCCTGTTTTCCATACCCGTTTGCCGCGCCACGGCGTGTCCCGCGCGGCGTCCTGTACTGACTCTGGTTTCGAAGGTCCGGTCTGCTTCCGGCGCTAGCCCCTATGCTAAGGGGATTTGGCCCGGGTGCAACGGGCAAGGTGTCAGGTCCAGGTTCGCGCCGTATATCCTCGCCAGACGATTGCGAAACTTGCTGCCGCGCCGATCAGTCCCAGCAGGATCGACGCCGAGAGCGGCAGGCCGGCGGCCGTAAGTCCAGCCGCCGCAAGGCAGACAGTGCCGCACCCGAGATCCCAACCCCCCTCGGCCGCCACATGGAACCGCAGGGGGCAGGGTGAGGCCTTGGCGAGGTTGTAGACCGGGGTCATGAGGGCCGGGGTCCAGAGCCCCACGACGAGCGCGCCCAGCGCGTTGGCGGTGACGGCCAGCCAGGGCAGGTCCAGGCTTCCGGCGCGCAATAGCAGGACGCCCATGCTGACGATCGTGGCCATGACCAGAGCGCGGCGGCCATGGCCAGCGTCGATGTGGCGGCCAATCAGCAGGCTGAACACCGCACCGAACGCCGCCGCCAACGCCATGGCGGCACCATAGGCCGTGTAGCTTTCGGAAAGGGACACAAACAGCGCGATCACCCAGACATGATAGTAGCCCCCGGCGAAAATCCCGTCAGTGAACATCAGCCGGGCACCCAGCCGCGCCGCGCGCCAGGCTCCCGGCACCTCGCGGGCCACCTTGACGTTCGGCGCGCCCCGCAGGGGCAAAGCCGACAGCGCCTGGAGACACCCGGCCACCGCGAACAGAACCAGCGGGCCTCCTGTCACCAGCACCCAGCCGCCGACCAGCGGGGCCAGAATGCCGGAGAGGGCACCCATCGCCTCGCGGGCACCGATCTGACCGCCGCGATGTTCGGTGTCGCCGAGACTTGAGAAATAGGCGTGAAAGCACGTCCAGTAGATGACGCTGCCAGGGGTCGCGACCGCGAACCAGAGAAACAGCATCAGGTCAGGTCCCTTGACCAGCGACAGGATGGGATAGGCGCAGGCTTCCAGCAGGATGGCTGCGATCAGCAGAGGTTTCAGGCCAAACCTCGCGGCCAATGGCGGGACGATCGGGCGCAGGACAAAGCGGGCGCCGACGAGGCCAGCCTGGATCACAAGCGTCGCCGGTACCGAGAATCCAGCACGCAGCAGAAAGGCCTGGATGAACACGCCGCCCGCGCCTGCGGCGACGGCCTGAATGGCGTAGTGGACGTTGACGCGATTGATCGCGCTATTGCTGAAGAAACTCATGGCCAGGGCCTGTGACAGAGACGCAGGTGAGGGCTCAACGCCGGCATCGGCGGTTGGCCTCGGGAGCTAGTCGGGGGAGGTCAATCCCGGAGGCGTTCTGTACACATGCCCGGAGTTACGCACGGCGGAGGGCGGTTCGCAAGCCACACGCGGCCTTAGACAGGGCCACAAGTTGCGGACAACCGGAGTAGACGTCACGGACAGCAAGGCAGTTGGCCCGTGAGTCGGAGCCGCTTCTTGTGCATGGAGCGAGACGGGAGTTGAATTCAGGTGCTCGACGCGGCCTCGTCGCAGGGGAGACAAGGAATTGGCAATGCCCACGGCTAATGTAGAACACGATTTCCCACTTTCGGCGGACGCGCTGTGGGCTCTGATCGGCGACTTCGGGAATACCAGCCGATGGTCAGGCCGCCCGCCAGAGGCCTGTATCCAGGAAGGCGAGGGGATCGGTTGCCTCCGGACGCTGAGGTTGGACGACGGACGCGAGATCGTTGATCGGCTGGAAGCGGTAGGAGAGCGTTCCTACAGCTATTCGATCGTTCGCTCGCCGCTGCCGGTCCACAGCTATAAAGCGACTATGGCCGTTACCCCGACCGGCCCCGCCACCTCGCGGCTGACCTGGTCCGGCGAATTCGATCCGTCGGGGATGAGTGATGCCGATGCTGTGGTTTTCTGGGAGAATATCTACCGCATGGGTATCGGGCTCATGGAAGCGACCATCGCGCGACAACCGAGCTAGGCTCGTCTCTTCGCAACCTCAGACCCGCTTGTATTCCATCTTCGAGCCGTCCTCGAGCTTGCCCCGTAGCGCCAGCCAGTTGCCGGACGCGTCGTAGAAGTCGTCGATCTCGGTTTCACCGCGAATCTGCCAGTGACCCGGCGCGACCTGGGTGCAGCGCACTTTCAGCAGCTTGCCTTCCTGCTGGTTGAACAGGGGGCGGGTGAAATTGGCGGCGTTCCAGTGGCTCAGTGGCACGGCTTCGGCCGGGCCGCGCTGGGCCCCGGCGGGGCCGGTGATCTGGACGAAGCCCGGCATGGCACGGGCGGATGCCTTGGTGATCTTACCGTTGCCGTTGGTCGTGGTCTCGACACTGGCCCATTTGCCGTCGACCCACTTTTCCACGGCGGTGTGCTTGTACTTGTAGACAGGCACGGGGCCGACCTTGACCGTCATGGCGACGTTGGCGGTCACAGTGCGGTTACGGTCATCGCCGACAAAGGTCATGACGTGCTCACCGACCTTGTTGCCATTGCGAAAAACCTGAAACGCCAGGCGCGGCGGTGGTGCCGCCAGCGCCATGCCTGGCGACAGGGCCAGGCCCACGCCCCCCAGGATCAATTCACGGCGTCCAACGATCAAACTCATCTCAACTCCACGACAATACTGTCGGTCCAGTCCGCACAATAACCCCAACTGTATGGCGATCTGGTGGCGGTAAAACTCAACACGCGGCCGCCGGCGTTTGCCGAACCCTGGCATCCCAGATAGCGCTTGAGTGAACATAACAAGAACCGTAAGTCGTCCCGTATGGCCGTTCTGGATCTCAAACGTAAACTCGCCATCCTGTCGGATGCCGCGAAGTACGACGCCTCCTGCGCGTCTTCCGGTGCCGGGAACCGGAGTTCCACCGGTGGCAAGGGTGTGGGCTCCACAGAGGGCATGGGCATCTGCCAT
>JANORH010000302.1:0-2104 GCA_031415215.1 Alphaproteobacteria bacterium
GCTCGACCCTGGGCGAGGTGGCCAATTTCATCGCCCTGTTCCGCAACGCCCTGCCGGTGGGGTTCAGCTATGCGATCGGCGGGCAGTTTCAGCAGTTCTAGCCGACGGTGACCCCCGGCGGCGGCAGACTGTCCGCCGGGACGAAGAAGTCCGGCATGAGCGGTTTTCCCGGCTCCACGCTGTAGCGCTCGAAATCGTGCTCGCCCCGCTCGTACAGGAAGCTGTCGTCGATCAAGAACCGGCCGGTCAGCTCGCGCGACGGGCTGGTGAAGATGGCGTGGGCGGCGTCGGCCATGATCTCGGGCGTGCGGCAATAGGCAAGGCCGTCCTTGCCGGTCAGGGCGAATTCGATGGCGGCGGTGGCGATGCCGGTGCGGGGCCACAGGGCGTTGCAGGCGATGCCGTCGGCGCGGAACTCCTCGGCCATGCCCAGCATCGCCAGGCTCATGCTGTATTTGGCCATGGTGTAGGCCACGTGCGGCGCGAACCATTTCGGCGACAGGTCCAGCGGTGGCGACAGGGCCAGTATATGCGGGTTCGCGGCCTGTTTCAGGTGCGGGATACAGGCCTTCGAGACCATGAAGGTGCCGCGGGCATTGACCTGGTGCATCAGGTCATAGCGTTTCATGTCGGTGGCGAGGGTGCCGGTCAGCTGGATGGCCGAGGCGTTATTGACGCAGATGTCGATGCCGCCGAAGCGTGCGACCGCGGCCTCGACCGCCGCCACCACCGAGGCCTCGTCGCGGACATCGACCATCAGCGGCAGAGCCTGCCCGCCGGCCGCCTCGATCTCGGCCGCAGCGGAATGGATGGTGCCCGGCAGGTGTTTGTGCGCTTCAGCCGTCTTGGCGGCGATTACGACATTGGCCCCGTCGCGCGCCGCGCGCAGACCGATGGCCAGACCGATGCCGCGACTGGCCCCTGTGATGAACAGCGTCTTGCCCTGAAGTGACATGAGGCTTGGCTCCCGGTTGGTTTCAATAGAAAACGCTTGAAACGCCAGAGACGCAGATTCTGCACAGGAGTGAAAGACCCATGTCGGCCTTCGAGATTTCCCGCGACGGTGCCGTCGCCCATCTGAGCCTGTCGCGGCCCGAGGCGTCCAACGCGCTGGACCTTTCGTTCTGGCGCGACTTCGGTCCGGCACTGAAGGCGCTGGATGGGACGGGCGAGGTCCGGGCCCTGGTCATCTCGGGTGAAGGCCGCAATTTCTGCGCAGGAATGGACATCTCGGTCTTCTCGGGCGGTGCCATACTGAAGTCCGACACCGCAGCAGAGCGGCAGGCGTTTCATCAGGCCGCGCGGGACCTGCAGGACACCTTGACCATGATCGAACGGGTGCGGTTTCCGGTCATCGCCGCTGTCCAGGGGGCCTGCGTCGGGGCCGGGCTGGACCTCGTCGCAGCCTGCGATCTGCGGCTGGCGGCGACCGGTGCCTATTTCCGTATCGAGGAGATCAATATCGGCATGATGGCCGACGTCGGTAGTCTGCAACGGTTGCCGCACATCCTGCCCGAGGCCGTGGTCCGCGAACTGGCCTATCTCGGCACCTCTCTGACAGCCGAGAGGGCCGAGCGGTTGGGCTTCGTCAATGCGGTGCTGGCAGACGCCGGGGCCCTGCTGACCGCCGCACTGGAGATGGCCCACTCCATCGCCGCCAAGGCACCGCTGGCGATCTCGGGCTCAAAGGCCGCGGTCACCTATGCCCGCGATCATTCTGTGGCCGAGGGGCTGGAGTGGGCTGCGGTGATGCAGGGGTCGATCTGGAACCCGACCGACGTCCTGGCGGCGATCCAGGCCCGTGTGGCCCGACAGCCGGCCGCGTTTGCCTCCCTGTCGCCTTTCGCGGGCCTCATCGACGCAAAAAGGTGAGTCTTCGCTGCGACATGATGGACGTGGGACGAGGCACCTGATTGGCCCATCATCAGGCGATCGATTGATCAGACTCACCGTTTCGATAGTGCCTGCCTGAACTGGACTGATCACCTCATGAAGACCCCGCTCATCGCCATCGCCGCGGCCCTGATGGCTACGGCCTGTTCGACCGTCGGGGTACGTTCAGGGACGGAGGAGCCGGCCTTCATCGAGGTCGAGCGGGTCGGGG
>JANORH010000303.1:0-8532 GCA_031415215.1 Alphaproteobacteria bacterium
AAGGCGATCACCTGACCGCCGGGACAGTGATGGGCGGCGATCAGGCTGTAGAGGCCGATGTTGCCGCCGATATCCAGCACGGTCATGTCCGGGCGCACCAGCAGCCGTCGCCATGCCGCAAGGGAGCCAGGTTCATAGACCCCCAGCGCCAGGGCACCCGACACCACGGGGTCCTGCTGGTTCAGCAGCAGGGTGCCTTCCGGCAAGGTCAGTGTTGGCGGGATCAGCGTTTTCAGCAGCCGGTTGGCCAGCGCCCGCAGCGGCCGGGGCCGAAGCACCACGGTGTAGATCCAGGCCGGAGCCGAGGCCGGCAACAGGCGCAACAGCGCCGAGACGCTGCGCCTGAGGACTGCACCGGCCGGGCGGGTCACGTCAGATTGCGACAGGCCCGGCCCCTTTGCGGAAAATCAGGAAGCGCATGATGCAGAAATTCCAGATCGCGATCAGGATCGCGATGAACATCTCGGAAATCAGATAGGGCGCATGGAAGTGTTCGACCAGCACGTAGAGCAGGCCCGCATTGATCATCGAATTAGCCAGGAACAGCGCCACGAAGGCCACCAGTTGTGGCAACGCCGCACCCTGATCGACATCGCGAAACGTCCAGAGGCGCTGCAGGCCGAAACTGACGAAAAACGATACCACCGAGGCGATCATCACCGAGTGGATGTACCAGAGGCCCGCAAACTCGGTCAGCGCATAAAGCGTACCCACCAAGGTACCCGCGGCGGCCAGCCCCGACATGCCGAAGCGCAACATCTGGCCAAGGGTTTCGGCGTATCGTTGCGGTACGAACCGATGCCAGGCGTGGCTTAGAAGCGGTATCACGTCTCTTCGAACCCGACGCGGTCGCGGACCAGATAGATGGGTCGGCCTTTCACCTCCTGATACATGCGCCCGATGTACTCGCCCAGCACCCCCAGCGCGATCATCTGCAGGGCAAAGCCGAACAGGATCACCACCATCAGCGAAGCATAACCCGGCACATCGCGACCGCTGACCAGCACCTGGACGATGATGACGGAGGCGAACCCGATCGCCAGGACGGCCGCCGCAACACCGACGCCGGTCCAGACTTTCAAGGGCAGGGTCGTAAACGCCGTCAGGCCGTCGATGGCAAAGCGGATCAGGCCGAAGTAGCGCCACGAGGTCTCGCCTGTCCTGCGCGCCGGGCGCACATAGGGCACGCCGACCTGCCGGAATCCGACCCAGGCGAACAGGCCCTTCATAAAGCGGTTTCGCTCCGGCAGCCGGCCCAGCGCGTCCACTACTGCGCGGTCCATCAGCCGGAAGTCACCCGTACTTTCCGGGATCCTGAAATCCGACAACAGGTTGAACAGACGATAGAAGGCGTTGGCGCTGACGCGTTTGGTGGGCGAGTCGCTGGTCCGGTCGGCGCGGACGCCATAGACCACGTCATAGCCCTGCTCCCACAAGGTCACGAACTCGGCGATCAGCTCGGGGGGATCCTGCAGGTCGGCGTCCAGCGGCACCACCATGTCGCCACTCGCGGCCTCGATCCCGGCGGTCAGGGCGGCTTCCTTGCCGAAGTTGCGGGTCAGGGCCACCAGCTTCAGGCGCGGGTCGGTGCGGGCGCGCTCCACAAGCTGCTCAAAGGTGCCGTCCTGGCTGCCGTCATCGACGCAGATGATCTCCAGATCCGGGCCAAGGGTCGCCACCGTCTCGTCGATCCGGTGGAACAATACGTCCAGCCCGGTGGCCTCGTCATGCATGGGGATCACCAGGCTGAGCGTTCGGCCAGATCGGCTTCGGAGGAGCCCATTTGGAGGTATCATTTATCGCCTCGCAGGCCGCATCATCAGCCCCAGACTTGAGGTCGCGATCAACAGGCAAAGGATGCTTGATGGGAAAATATAGCGGGCGTCGGCGGCGGGACCAGCCAGAAACAGCAACACGGCATAACCGTAGGCTCCGGCCAGCAGCGCCAGGATCAGCCAGGCTTGTGCGCGTGTCACACTGGCTGCCAGCAGACCAAGCACCGTCGCCAGCGCATAGAGCACCCACGGTCTGCGGGGCGTCTCGTCGGCGTGTTGCCTGATATAATCTACGGCTATCCGCGATTGGGCGGGATGTCGCAGAGCCAGACCAAAGTCGTTGGGATCAATCAGTCCATGGGTGGGATAGAAGACCTCGCCCTTCGACATGCCCATCTGTTCAACGGCTACAGCGACCCGGTGGGCGGCATAGCAAGCGGGTTCGCCCAGGATCACCGGAGCCCAGTTTCGTTGGACCTGGCCGTAGGCGTCGGTTTCCAGCATCGCCGGAACGCCAGGCTTGGCTTCCAGCGATTTCAACAGGTGTCGCGGATCATAGGCCTTGCGGATCTGCGCCACGGTGATCGGCTTGCCGTTGGTGACGGCGCGCGGCAGGTAGTTGTAGCCGGCGCAGGCGGACACCCCGATCAGGTCAAACTGTTGAGTGGCGGCGAAATTCTGGGCGTTGGGTAACGGCAGGCCGTCCGGCAGCCGCCACTGGCTGGAGGCCCAGACGCCGCCCAGGCCTGCGATCACCATCACCAGGGCGGCGATGCGTGCGGGCCAAGCCGGGCCCGCATCGAGAAACGGCCGCCAGAGCATCAGCGCGATGGCCGGCACCACCAGCACAAAGGCGTTGTACCGCAGGCCAATGGACAGGCTCATGGCCACGATACCCAGCATCAACAACGGGATCGACCGCGCCTGCGCTGCCGCCAGCCAAAGGCCCAACCCAAGCACCGCGAATCCCGCCGTCGGCACATCGCGCCACTGGGCCAAAAGCGTGCCGAGGAGAGTCGGGAAAAACACCAGCCCGCCGGCAAAAAACAGGCAAAGCGTCCAGGCCAGCGCCCGCCGGGGGGTCAGCGCATGGATTGTCAGACCTGCTCCGAAAAGCAGCACAAAGTTCTGGACCACAAACAGGCCCCAGCTCTCGGTGCCGATCATCCGGCTGACCTGGAACATGTAGGTGTGCATGGGTGGCCACAGTGCGGTGCGCACGCCGTAGACCGCCTGCTCATAGGCCAGCAGCGAGTCATACGACATATAGCCCGGCCAACTGGGATAGCAGGCGACCGCCGTCAGCACCGAAGCGCTGATCGCGAGCGCCAGCCAGGGCGGCTTGCTCAGATTTGGGGCCGGTCCCGACACGCCAGCTCAACTCCTCAGGGCCAAAGCCGGTTCCGCAAACCGACTAGAACTCGATATGTCCCAGCACGCAGACGCTGTCGTCGCCGGTGACTCCATATCCGTCCAGCGGACCCTTGGTGACCGCAATGTCAGCGTTCCAGCCGGTATTCGGATCGGTGATCTCCGGCACGGCGGTGGGTACGTCGGTGCGACTTATCCCGCCCTCGCCCGCGCCGACAATCCGGAAAGTCTTGTCGACCAACAGCACCCGGTCGACGCGGGCCTTGCGGGCCGTGTCCCAGCCCCAGCCATGGATCTGCACGCCGGCGGGTTCGCCAGCGAACTTGCGCTGGACGATGTCGGTATTGCCCCGGCAGATCCCGGTGCCGGGAAAGGCCGTGCGCAGGTTCTTGCCGATCAGTGCCTGCGCCCATACGGGTGCGAGAGGCGTACCGCCGGCATCCACCATGTTTTTCTGCGGCTTCGGCGCGTTGGCGCCAGCCGGCGGCGCGGCGGTATCGCGCCACTTGGGCTGATCGCAGCCGGCCAGGGCGAGCAGGGCGACAAGTGCTGACAGGGTCGTGAGCGGGGTAAATCTCATGGGGCGCATTTACGCCCCGACGACGGGAGCGCGCAACCGCCCGGCGAGCCGCGCGACTTTATAAACACCTTATGTCTCGGGTCCGCCTTCCCCATCGAACCTTGATGCGTCGATGGCCTACCGCTGTCTGCTCACGACGATAGATCGGGGTATTATGTCGAACGTATCGCGAAATGGTTTCTGGGCCCTGACCCTATCATCGGTGGGGGTGGTGTTCGGTGACATCGGCACCAGCCCGCTCTATGCGATGCGAGAGGCGTTGGCCCATGTGCGGGGCGGTGCCGGCGAGACGGCCGTGCTGGGTGTCGTGTCGCTGGTGATCTGGGCGCTGATCATCGTTGTGACCCTGAAATACCTGTTTCTGGTGATGCGGGCCGACAACAAGGGCGAGGGCGGCACCCTTGCCCTGATGGCCCTGGCGCAGAATGCGGCTGGTCGCCGTTCGGCCTTCATCTTCCTGTTGGGGGTCTGCGGCGCGGCGCTGTTCTATGCCGACGGCCTGATCACCCCTGCTATCTCGGTGCTGTCGGCAGCGGAGGGACTTGTATCGGCGCCGGGCGGCAAGGTATTCGAACCGTGGGTCCTGCCCGTCGCCGCAGCGATCCTGATGGCCCTGTTCGCGGTGCAGTCGCGCGGCACCGCCGCCGTCGGGCGGTTCTTCGGCCCGATCACCCTGGTCTGGTTCCTGACGCTCGCGGGCCTGGGGATTGTCTATATCGTGCAGGAGCCCTCGATCTTCCGCGCGTTCAGCCCGGTGCATGGGGTCCGCCTGTTGCTGGACAACGGGGTGCTGGGTCTGGTCATCCTGGGCAGCGTGTTTCTGGTCGTCACCGGGGCAGAGGCGCTCTACGCCGACATGGGCCACTTCGGACGGGGTCCGATTCGGGCCGGATGGTTGCTGGTCGCCTTTCCCTGCCTTGTGCTGAATTATCTGGGTCAAGGTGCGCTGGTGCTGCACGATCCCTCGGCGGCAGCCAATCCGTTTTTTCAGATGATTCCGCAGGCGATCTATTGGCCTGTGCTGGCCTTGACCACGGCGGCGACGGTGATTGCCAGTCAGGCCGTGATCACAGGGGCGTTCTCGGTCACACAACAGGCGGTGCAGCTGGGCCTGCTGCCGCGCATTCAAGTGAAGCGCACCAGCGAGACCATCGCCGGCCAGATCTATGTGCCGGCCGTCAACGCGCTGTTGCTGGTTGGCGTGTTGTTCTTGTTGTTCTCGTTTCGTACCTCATCCGCCATGGCCTCGGCGTATGGCATCGCGGTGACGGCAACGATGGTGGTGACGGTGTTGCTGATGATCGTCATCGAGCAAAAGCTGTGGCGTTGGTCGCTGGCCCTGTCGCTGGCGGTATCGATGCCGCTGCTGGCCATTGATCTGGTGTTTCTGGGGGCCAATCTGCTCAAGGTACTGGATGGTGGCTGGATGCCGCTGTTGCTGGGGGCCGCGCTGATCTTCCTGATGTGGACCTGGACCAAGGGCGCGCGCATCCTGTTCGAGAAAACCCGTGTCGAGGCGATCCCGTTGCGCGACCTGATCGCCAGCCTGCAACAGCGTCCGCCGCACCGGGTGGTGGGTACCGCAGTCTTCCTGACCTCGGACCCGACGACGGCGCCCGTCGCGCTGATGCACAACCTCAAGCACAACCGCGTGCTGCACGAAAAGAACCTGATACTCAGCGTCGAGACAGCGGATACCCCCCGTGTCGAGGACAGTGCGCGGATCAGGATCAGCGAACTGTCGCGCGACTTCCGGATCCTGAACGTGACCTATGGGTTCATGGAAACGCCCAACCTGCCCAAGGCGCTGGCGCTGGCGCGTCAGCAGGGCCTGGCCTTCGACCTGATGGCCACGTCGTTCTACCTGGGCCGACGTTCGGTGGTGGCGGCGACGCGGTCAGGCATGCCACTCTTGCAAGACAAGCTGTTCATCTACCTGATGCGCAACGCCACCAATCCCACAGATTATTACAAGATCCCACCGGGTCGCGTGGTGGAAATGGGCACTCAGGTCTCGGTTTGACCCTGGTCCAGCAGGAAGCGGTAGCCGACCCCTGCTTCGGTGACGATGTGTGCCGGGACGGCGGGATCGGCCTCCAGCTTCTGGCGCAGCTGGCCTATGGCGACGCGCAGATACTGGGTGTCATGGACATGGGCCGGCCCCCAGACGGCGGTCAGCAGCTGGCGGTGTGTGATCACTTTTTCGCCGCCTTCGACCAGCACAGCCAGCAGCTTGAATTCCTTTGGTGTCAGGCGGACGCGTTCGCCCTTGCGACGCACCATGGCCAGCCGCAGGTCAACTTCCAGCTCGCCCGCCGTCACCACAGGCACAGGGTCACCCGACGTAGATTTGCGCCGCAGCAGCACGCGCAGCCGGGCCAACAGCTCGCCCACGCCGAACGGCTTTTCCACATAGTCGTCCGCGCCGCCGTCCAGGGCCGCGATCTTTCCGGCCTCCCGACCCCGGGCCGACAGGATGATGATCGGCCCGGCATAGAACGCCCGCGCCTTTTCCAGCGCCTCCTGGCCATCCATGTCGGGTAGCCCCAGGTCGAGGAACACAGCGTCCGGCGGATTGAGCGCCAGCGCCCGTAGTCCCTCGGCTGCTGTGTGTGCCTGCACAGGATCATAGCCGGACGCGGTGAGCGCCGGTGTCAGGAACCGGTGGATCTGGGCTTCATCGTCGATGACCAGGATGCGGGGACGAAAGCTCACAACAGGCCACGCGGGGTTTCGACCACCTTGGGCAGGCTGATCACGAACCGGGTGCCGCCGGCGGCGGTGAGCGGACTGACCGCCGCGACCCGTCCGCCCATGGCTTCAATGAAGCCGCGCGTGATGGACAGGCCCAGCCCCAGACCGCCGGAGCCGGCGGGCGACAACCGATGGAATCTGTCAAACACGGCGTGCAATTGATCCGGCGGAATGCCGGGCCCCTCATCCTCGATCGACACCAGCACGTTACGTGCATCCTCATGGGCGGCGATGCGGATGGCCGAACCTTGCGGCGCCCAGGTCGCGGCATTGTCCAGGATGTTCAACAGGGCCTGTTCCAGCAGGGTCGGATCGGCCTTGATCAGCGACAGACTGGAGGCGAAATCACGCGCGATCCGGTGACCTGCTAACCGGGACCGCAGGCGGCGGAGCGCCGAACCGATGATCTCGCGCACCTCCGTCCAGTCCTGTTTGGGCCGCAGGGCACCGCCCTCCAGCTGGCTCATATCCAGCAGGGCACCGATGTGTTTGTTCAGCTGCTGGGCGTCCTGCTGGATGCTCTGCAACAGATCACGTCGGACGCCAGGCTTCAGATCGTCGCCATAGTCCGACAGCGTGGTGGCGGAACCCAGGATCGCGGCCAGCGGGGTGCGGAAGTCGTGGCTGATGGCGGTCAGCAGGCCGGTGCGCAGCTGGTCTGCCCTGCGAAGTGCTGCGTTCTCGCTGGCCGCCGCGGCCAGCAACGCACGCTCGATCACCACGCCGCCCTGTTCCAGTAGCGCGCCGATCAGGTCAGGGCGATCCGACCCGTCGCCCGGTGCCGTCGTGCGCAAGCCGACCACGCCTACGCGGGCCTGCACCCCGTCTAGCGGCGCGAAGGACCAGGCCCGGGCGGGGTCGGCGACCTCAGCGGTCCCGGTGTCGGCCCAGGTCCGGTGGGCAGCTTCGAGGCTGGCGGCGTCCAGCGCGCTCAGACCAGGCGGTGCCCCGGCCAGTCGCAGTCCGTCGTCACCGTTCAGCAGCACGATCGCCCGTCCGCCGGTGGCCGCAGCGATCTGGTCGGCCAGGACCTGGGCGGCCTCATCCGGGGCCGATGTGCGGGCAAGCGCGCGGCTGGCCTCCAGCAACAGGGCGGTGGCGTTAGCATGACCCGCGACGCGGCGTGCGTTGTCCCGCGCCCGCCCCGCCAGCCAGCCTGTAGCCAAGGCTACGGCAAAGAACACCAGAAACGTCACCAGGTCGGCAGGGTGGGTGATCCGGAAGGTGTAGTGCGGCTCCAGAAAGAAAAAGTTGTAGGTCAGTGCCGCCAGCAAGGCCGAGGCCAGCGCCGGCCCCAGCCCGAACGTCACCGCGCTGACCAGCACACACAACAGAAATACCATGGCCAGATTGGCGCCCGCCAGCTCCGGGCCAGCGGCCAACGCCGCCGCAGCGCCAGCGACCACCAGCCCCAGCCCGCCGACATAGCGCCAGGTGGTCTGTGTCAGGGGCGTTCGGCCTGGGCGCGCGACGTGGGATGTAGGGATGTTTGACACGGCGTAGCCTGTCTACACCACAAGCCGACGCGGGTCGCCCGGTGGCGGGACATCGGGTTGGGAGAATGTCATCTCCCACGCGTATTGCAAAAAGCGCTACATTTCATATTATGGAGGCAACAGGAGGCCGCCATGTCCCGTTCTGCTGACCGCAAGGAAAGTCCGTTGTCCATGCGCCTGCCCGAGGCAGACATCGCCATGATCGACCGGGCGGCGGGCCTGCGCGGCCATTCGCGGACCCAGTTCGTGCGCGATGCTGCCGTACGCGCGGCTGAGGAGGTGCTGATGGAAAACACCCTTCTGCGGATGAGCCCGGATGGCTTCGAGGCCTTTGTCGCGGCGCTCAACGCCCCGCCGGTGGCCGTTCCTGAAATGGTCGAGGTGTTGCGTCGGCGTGCACCGTGGGAGCGTGGCGACGCCGGGGAATAGCCCGTGGCGCTGTCGTTTCCGGAACCGTTGACCGCCGCGCACGACGTGTCGCGGTTCTCGTGCGGCAAGCCCACGCTGGATCGCTGGCTGAAAACTCGCGCGCTTTCGAATCAGCAGAAGGGCTTCA
>JANORH010000304.1:0-2479 GCA_031415215.1 Alphaproteobacteria bacterium
ACCACCACCGTCTCGCCAGCCTTGGGATCACCCTGGAGGATCATCCCGGCATAGGCCGTCAGCCCCAGCATCCCCAGCACGCCCACCGCCCAGGATATCCGTCCCAGCGACGGGTCCAGCTTGCGCGGCACCATGTACGACGGTCGCGCCACCCCCTCGCCCATCAGCCCATAGGCCGACCAGCCATTGGTGCCAAACACCAGGTCCCCGGCCACCAGCCCCTCGATGTGGCTCTCCACCACCTGGGCCACGGTGCGCGCATGGCAGGGCGCGCCTTTGGGCTCCACGCCCCGCCGCTTGTAGCCCCACTGATACGGGTCGAGTGACACATAGATCGTCCGCGTCAACGCCTGACCGGGCCCCGGCGTTGGCATCGCCTCCTCACGCAGCTCAAACGTCTCGGCGTCCGGCCACGCGCCCATGGGCTTGTCGGACAGGGTCCAGTATCGGTTCATGGCGTGGCTCTCCCGGATTGCCGGTGATCTAAGGGGCCGCCGGTGGACTTGGCAATGACCGCGCCTGTCGGGGCACCGCAACCCTTGAGACGTTGTGGATATCTCGAAGCCTCAGTACGGTCGCGCTTCCAACACCACCAGCGAGCACCCCCAGGCATGAGCGTCAGCACGGACACCGCCGCCGACGGCCACGTCAACGGCTACGGGACCCGACCGTATCGCACCTATGTGCTCAACGTCCTGTTGCTCGTCTTCATCCTCAACTTCATTGATCGAAGCCTGCTCTCTGTTGTCGCACCGCAGATGAAGCCGGAACTGGGAATTTCCGACACCGCCTTTGGCCTGTTGACGGGCTTCGGGTTCGCCTTGCTTTACACGATCATCGGCATTCCGCTGGCCCAGTACTCCGAGACCCGCAACCGCGTGGCGATCATCGCCGTTTGCGTGGCGCTTTGGTCGGTGATGACGGCCCTGTGCGGACTATCGGCCGAGATCACAATCGGCTCCGCCACCATCGGCGCGTTCTGGATCCTGCTGGCCTGTCGGGTGGGCGTGGGCATCGGCGAGGCTGGCTGCACGCCCCCCGCCAATTCACTGATCGCAGACTATTTTCCAGCTGTCAGCCGCTCCACGGCTTTAGGTTACTATGGCATGGGGGTCACACTGGGTGGCATGTTGGCCAATCTGCTCGGCGGGCCGATCACCGACGCCTATGGCTGGCGTGTCGCCTTCCTGGTTCTGGGCTTACCCGGCGTCGTCGTCGCCATGCTGTTGAAGATGACGGTCAAGGAGCCGCCACGCGGCTACACCGACCCGCCCGGAACCGTGCGCAGGGTCAAGGTCTCCTTCGCCGAGGGCTTTCGTGAGTTCGCCGGCAAACCCTCGTGGTGGACGAATGCGATCGCCGCGACTTTTGCCGCATTCTGCGGCTATGGCATCGCCTCGTTTCAGTCACTGTTCATCAATCGCACGTTCGGGCTGAGCGCCGGCGAGGCCGCCGTCTGGATCAATGTCCCGGCTGCGCTCGCGGGATCGCTGGGCGCACTGGCCACAGGCTGGCTGGCCCAGCGCCTGTCTCGTCGCTATCCCAACGCCATCGCATGGCTGCCCGGCTTCGGCATGATCCTCTGCGTCCCGTTCTATGGGCTGGCTTTCAGCACCAGCAATCTCACGATCTGCGCCGTCGCACTCTGTATCGGGGGGTTCCTGAAGTACGGCTATCTTGCCGCCCAGTATACCATGGGTCAGGGCGTCGTCAGCGCCCAGGTCCGGGCCGTCTCGACCGCTGTCATGCTCTTCATCATCAACCTGATAGGCTACGGTTTCGGACCGCTATTTATCGGCGGCCTCAGCGACGCCCTGTTCAACCTGAGGGTCGCAGAGCTTGGGGCGGCTGAGTTGACCCGCAAGGCGTGCGAAGGCGCCGCCCGCGCTGCACTCTCGCCCGAGCTTCAGGCCGCCTGCGGTATCGCCCACCCCCAGAGCTTGCAGAGCGCCCTGTTGATCACCTCGCTGCTCTACGCCGTCGGCGGCGGCTTCTTCCTGCTGACCTGCCGTTGGCTTCAGCGCGACATGGTGGCGAAGTAGGGCCAAATCTATCGCCCCCCACATCGAGTCCCGCTAGAACCCCGCCCATGAGCGCCGCACCCCCCAAAAGCCTCGCCGACAAGGCCGCCGAATATGGTCTGAAACCGGATGAATACGCCCTCATCGTCACGCGGCTCAATCGCGAGCCCAACGACGTTGAGCTGGGTGTGTTCTCCGTGATGTGGTCCGAGCATTGCTCCTACAAATCAAGCCGCAAACATCTGGCCAAATTCCCCACCACCGGGCCCCGCGTGATCTGCGGCCCCGGCGAGAATGCCGGCGTCATCGATATCGGTGACGGCCAGGCCTGCATCTTCAAGATGGAGAGCCACAACCACCCCTCCTACATCGAGCCCTACCAGGGCGCGGCCACCGGTGTGGGCGGCATCATGCGCGACGTCTTCACCATGGGCGCGCGGCCCATCGCCCTCTTGAAC
>JANORH010000305.1:0-2419 GCA_031415215.1 Alphaproteobacteria bacterium
AAATTTACCCACCCTTTTTTTCCAAAACCACCCCCCGCGGGGCGCCCCCCCCCCCCCCCCCCCCTCAATCCCGGGGGTGCCGGCCCACCGCGCAGACTTACGCTAGGCCCCATGCACGTTGCGCGCCAGGCTTCAGTGCCAAAACACAAAGCCTTACAGATCATCGACTTGCAACGAAGATCCGGTGTGGGAAGCGGTCCCGGGTGGGCAATGTGTAAAGCGCGTCGACAAGATCCTGGCGTGGTGGCTGACAGCTCAGCGTCGCGTCGGCGTCTCCTGGCTACCCGCATCTGCCGGGGCCATGTCGGCCGGGTTGTTCAACTGGGTATTCGGGGCGCGGTCCGGCAGCCCGCCGCCGTCGGTCAGGGCTGGACGCATGTTCGCCACCGGCACCTGGTTCTGGTTCGGGGACTTCACTGGCGTTCCCGCCTGCGTGTCGTTGAGTCCGGCGGCCGGCAGCGGGCCGGTGGCGGCCAACGGTGGCGGCGGCAACTCGAGCGAGATGGCGGCGTCGCCGTTGCGCGGTGCGATCGAAACCCCACGCGTCTGGACGGCTCGCACCGCCCAATCCGAATCCAGCATGGCACCCACCCGGTAGGCACGCGCACGTTGGCCGTCGACCGCGATCAGAGCGAACCCGTCGCTGGCTGAACTGGGGCCGGAAGCCGCGATGACGCCGATCAGTTGGAAGCGAGCACGTTCGCCGGCAGTCGGCACGGCCACAGCCGGCCTTGGCGGAGGCGGGGCGCCGAGCAGCCGCGACAGGTCGCCCAGCGGCCCGGCCACTTGGGTTGCAACGTCAGCACGGGCTTGCGTTGCCGGAACGAGCAACTTCCAGCCCCAGAACGCCGCGCTGGCGGCCACTGCCGCCCACACGACGAACGTCAACCACCTTGCCATTGTGCGGTGATTGTGAGGGCACCAGCATCCTCGACCGATCAAGCCGTTGGTTCCCCATGCGCGTCGAACCCGCGAGCCGATCCATGCCCGCGACTCTCGCGGCCGGCGACAGCGCACCAGCAGCGTCGAGGTGGCGCTGGACCTGTACAGCGAGCTGCCGCTCATCCTGGCCGATGCCGATCAGCTGTTGGCGCGCCTGCAGCGCGCAGGGGCGGTGCTTCAGCAGTCCGCGCGGGGCCGTGGATTGCGCCGCTTTGGCGCCGCTTATCGCGCGCTGAGGCCGCGCCAGCACGGCCAGAATGACGTCGCGAGCTGGCCTGCCACCGGCGCCGGAGACCGCGATGCAGCCGTTCGATACCCGCACCGAGGTGCAACCTGCCACCGCCGTGCTGGCACCGGTGATGGCCTTGAATGTCCTCGAGATGGCGCGCTTTCGCAGCCTGATGAACTACGAGGGCTGGGAGGCGAGACCTGGCACGCATGTGCATCGACATCGGCTACGCCCACCGGTGCCTGGCCCGGGCCCACACGAGCGGCGACGCGCGGCTGCGCAGCACTGCGATTCGCCTGTACGAGGCCTACGACCGCAACGCCGCAGCGCCCGTGCTGCACTAACGCCACGCCACGCCGAGGATAGGACTTTCAAGTGCTTTTTTCTCGCCCGTGACCGCCCCGGCAACGCACCTGACTGCGCTTGATACGGTCTTTGGCGTCGGCTGCAACCTGTAGAGCGTCGAGAGTGCCGCCGAGGCGCGTCTGGCATGGGGTCGAATGTGGGTGAGCCCTGATCTGTGGGCCGGATTGACCCTAGCCGGAGCCCCCGGACTCAGCTGATCCCAGCAGCCCTGGGCGCCGGGTCGCCTGAACGGTCACGGTTGGGCAGCGTCAGGCCGCTTGCAGCCCCTGGCCACGGGCCGGAGCACGAGGCGGAGCGCGCGCCTGCAAGCCCAGGTGCATGAGGATCTTCTCGATCACCGCCTGCTCCAGGATCGCCGCGATGATCTTCAGCTCACCGCCGCAGTTCGGGCAGTGCTCCAGGACCAGATCGAACACGCCGTAGATCCCAGCCAGGTCAGGATCTTCAACTGACCTGCTCCAAACCAGCCGCACGCCAGTACCCGCAAATGGCCGGGACGAGCCAAAGCGGAGTTCAAGCTGGCCGCCGTAAACCAGTCATCCAAGTCAGCTCATTGGGAGAAATTCTGAGCGGATCACGAGGGACCGGTTATGGCCGTTCGCCGACTGTCATTCCGATGTGAGTGAAGCAGACCCCGCAGTCGCTGTGCGCGCGCGCACACCGGCCAGCGTGACGATGCCCTGAACCGCGCCGCTGGCATCGACCACCGCCAGGCTGTCGACATTCACCGCCATCATCGCGGCCAGCGCGTTGCGCAGGTTCGCTTCGCCGGCGATGCAGTGATCGTGACCAAGGTCGGCCCAAGCTTCCAGCGCAGCATCGACGCGGATCAAGGCCAGGCGTCGCAGGGCTCGGTCGGCGCCGACGAAGGACTCGACGAAT
>JANORH010000306.1:0-4794 GCA_031415215.1 Alphaproteobacteria bacterium
GCGGCAGGCGGCGTCGACGACACGGCCATAGAGGAAGGTCGCGTCGAACCAGTCCACGAAGTCCGGGTCGTCGTCGGCGTTCTCATCGATGGCCTGGAGCATGGAGCGCCAGGCGGGTAGCTGCATCCTCGCTCGACGGTCGAGTCCACGCAATGAACCCTCTATACGTGCACGCTCCGAGCCGCCGAGGGTGGCGGCCTCGTCGTCCATCAGGGTCTCACGCGCCCGGGCCAGGGCCAGCAGCGGGGCCTCGATGCGGGCCAGCGCCCGGGCAGCCTCGCGGGCCGTGGTCCTGACCAGGTCCAGCGCCGGGCGGGCGGCGCATTCCATGCCCACCTCGGAGGGTGCCGCCCGGGCCCGCAGCTGTTCGATCAGGGCGACCAGGAAGGCCTCGACCGGCCCCAGCGGGTTGACCTCGCCGTTGGGCGGGGCGATGCGACCGGACCAGCCTTCGCCCGGCAGAGCCGCCGCCGCGTGCAACACCTCCGAAAGTTGACTTCGCGCCTCCTCGCTGTCGCCCAGCATGTCCAGCAGACGCGTTTCAAGGCCCCTGCCCCGTCGCCCCCGCCCCTCCGGCCCCCGCAGCCAGCGGCGCATTTCGGCGGCCTCCTGACCAGACAGCGCCGCAGAAAACGCCGAATCCGCCGCGTCGAACAGGTGGTGGCCCTCGTCAAACACAATGCGCTTCAGGTGCGTGGTCTCTGCGTCGCCCTTCGACCCGCGCGCCGCCCGCGCCCCATCAAAGGCCGCCTGGGTCATCACCAGCGCGTGGTTGGCGATGACGA
Source organism: Alphaproteobacteria bacterium (assembly GCA_031415215.1). Classification (GTDB taxonomy): domain Bacteria; phylum Pseudomonadota; class Alphaproteobacteria; order Caulobacterales; family Caulobacteraceae; genus Phenylobacterium. The sequence continues at coordinate 786 of JANORH010000306.1, forward strand.
GGTCAGCCTTGCGCGACCCCCGGATCGCCTTTTCCACGAAGCAGGCGCGATAGTGCTGGCACCCGGCATGCACACACTCACCGCGCCGATCCACGAGGTTGGCAGGCGAGGCCTGCGCCATCCCCGGCACCGCGAACAGCGTGGACAACCAGGCCGGAAAGTCGCCGCCGGTCATGTCGCCGTCCCGCGTCGCCCGCGCCCACCGTGCCGCCAGCCCCAACCCGACCAGATCGCCACCTCCTGAACCATTGGGGCCCAGCTGGGCGGCGTTGACCATGTCCTGAAAGTTCAACAAACACAGATAGTTCTCACGGCCCTTGCGCACCACCGCCTTCTTTGCCCGCACGGCGTCGTCGGCATAGAGCGCCCGGCTCTCCCGCTCGATCTGGCGCTGCAGCGCCCGCGTATAGGTGGAGATCCAAACCGCCGGCCCGTTGGCCTCGGCCCACAGCGAGGCCGGTGCCAGATACCCAAGGGTCTTGCCCACCCCGGTGCCAGCCTCGGCCAGCATCATGCGCGGCTCGCCCTCCCGCTCGCGCGGCTGGAAGACGTGGGCGGTTTCGGCGGCATACTGGCTCTGGGTGGGCCTGGCCTCATCCAGCCCGGCCCGGGCCAAGACCTCTACGAGCCGCGCGGCGGCGGCATCACCCTCCACGGGTTTCGAGCCCGGCTCCCCGGGCGGTGCCTCGGCCTCCCACTCAGCCATCCGCGCCCAGACATCGAGGCCCGAGGTGCGGAACATGTTGCCCGGCAGCTGGCTGCGCAGCGCGCCCGCCGCCGCCGCCCCCCAGGCCCAGCCGCCCCGCGCCAGCGTCTCGGCCACGGCCAACGCCTCCTCGCGCGACGGCGTGGGCTGGGCGGCCAGTTCGGCCAGCAGCGCGGTGACGGCGGTGCGCAAGGTGGCGGCCTGCGCCTCAGGCCCGCGCGGCTCCGGTAACCCCAGCGCCTGGGCCAGACCTGCGGCGGACGGGGCCGTGAACCGGGCGGGCCGGACAAAGGCGTAGAGCTCCAGCGCGTCGAACAGGCGCGGACTGCGCGGGGGGGCGTGCAGACCCAGCCGCCGCGCGGTCATCGCCGCGTGGGCGACCAGCACCGGAGCGGTCTCGAACAGATCGCGGGCGGCAGGGGGACGGAGCGGCTGGGCGGTGGTGGCATCCGCCACGGCGCAGCGCGGTCCCGGCAGCACGACGAGCGCGGGCGCGAGGGCGAGGGTCAGGGCGGGCGGGGCGGTGGTCACGCTGCACGGCTACCCCAGAATCACACGGAACGGAATGGGAACTTTTTGTCTTGTGCATGTGATGCACATCTGGTTTTCTTCAAGCTATGGCCATGATCCAGATCCGCAACGTGCCGGACGACCTGCACCGCCGCCTGAAAGCCAAGGCCGCGATGGAAGGCGTCTCCTTGTCCGAACTGCTCCTGCGCGAGGCGACGATGGTTGCCGAAATTCCGACACTGGAAGAGATTCACGCTCGGTTGGCCGCCCTGCCGCCCATCGTCCCGGATGTAACATCCGCCGAACTGGTGCGGGCGGACCGCGACAGCCATTGATCGTTCTGGGCCTCGGCGGCGCTAGACCTGCTGATACGCGGCGCGGCCGCACCGATGATCGCGGCTCGGGTGTTTCGACGCGGCGAGAGCGTACATGCGCCGCACCTGATCGACCTCGAGATCACCCAGGCCCTGCGGCGTCAGGTGTTGGCCGGGATCATGACGGCGGCGCACGGTGATGCAGCTTTGGAAACCTGGCTACGGGTGCCCGTGCGACGTTGGGGGTCGGTCCAGGACAGATGAGGCGATCCTGAAGTCGTAGGTGTCACCGCTTTCGATTGTCAGACTTTGACATCGACGATAGTCTTGAGGCCCTCAGGAGGTCGCCATGCCCGCCCGCAATGTCAGTCTGACATCCCACCTCGTGGATTTCGTGGACCAGAACGTGAAATCGGGGCGTTTCTCGAACGCCAGCGAGGTCGTCCGTGAGGGCCTGCGCCTGCTGGAACAGCGCCAGGCGGAAGACGCGCTGAAGCTGGAGGCGCTGCGTGCAGCCCTTGATCCCGCGATCGCCGACATGAAGGCCGGGCGCACGTCGCCTGTCCCGGCAGGGCGGGAGCTTGAGACGATCCTGGCGCTGGCGGGGACGGCGCAGGGCGCGTGACCTACACGGTTGAGCTGACGGCGAGCGCCCGGGCGAATATCGCCGGGGTGCTGGCGGCGAGCGTAGAGGACTTCGGGGCCGGCGCGAGGGATCGTTATGCGGCGCTGATTGCGGCGGCCCTGGTTGATCTTCGGGAGGATCCCTTCCGGCGCGGCAGCGCAGACCGTGCGGAAATCCGGCCCGGTCTGCGGGCCTATCATCTTCGGCATGCGCGGGATCGGGCGGCGGGCGACGGGACGCGGGTGGGCCGGCCACGGCATCTGGTGGTTTATACGTTGGCGGACGAGAGGGTTGTGGTGCTGGGGGTGCTGCACGACGCGATGGAACTGTCGCGGTGGGTTGGGGTGGGGGATGGGTAGGGGTATATGGGGCGGAGGCGCTGATATCCGGGTGGACTGACCCCCATCGGTGAGACACGTAAATTAGGGACAGCTGGGCTGCGTTGAGGCCAAGGGCTGCTGCGCAGCAGCCCTTGGCGTGTTGGTTTCAAACTCCACCGGTGAGAGGTAGTCCAGCGCCGAGTGGAGTCGCTGGTCGTTGTAGACGTCTTCGATGAAGGCGCCGATGCGAGCGGTGGCGTCGGCCAGATCCCGATAGGATGATCCGTCGACCTCCTCGGTCTTTAGCGTCTTCATGAAGCTCTCGGCCATGGCGTTGTCATAGGGGCAGCCGGCCCGGCTCATGGAGGGCTGGACCGCGGCCGCCTGCAGGCGTTCGATGTAGTCGCCACAGGCGTACTGGATGCCGCGATCGGAGTGATGGACCAGGCCGCCGGGAAACACCTGGCGCGCGGCCAGCGCCATCTCCAGAGCGTCCAGCGCCAGCTCCGCGCGCAGATGATCGGCCATCGCCCAGCCCACCACCTTGCGGCTGAAGGCGTCGAGGATCACCGCCAGATAGACGAAGGCCTCATCCAGATGGACATAGGTGATATCGGCCACCCACAGCTGGTTGACCTGCATCGGGATCAGCCGCCGGGCCAGATTGGGCCATACCCGCCAATCGTGCCTGGAGTTGGTGGTCGCAGGCTTGAACGGCGAGCGCTTGAGGCACAGCAGGTTGTCTTCCCGCAGGATCCGCGCCACCCGCTTGCGGTTGACGCACCAGCCCTCCCGCCGCAGCAGCGCGGTGATCCGCCGGTAGCCGTAGAACCGGTGACCCAGCGCCAGATGCTGGATCCGGTCCCTGAGCGCGGTCTCCTCGGCGCCGGGCGATGTGCTCGCCCAGTCGCGGTAGTAGGAGGCCCGGCTCACGCCGGCCAGCGCACACATCCTGTCCACCAGCCGCACCGCGGCCGGCCCATCGCCTTGCGGGCGCGTCATCGCCTGGATGTCCGCGAAGACGCCGTCGCGCCAGGCCCGATCTTCGGCCGGGGTGACGCCTCGATACGCCGCAAGGCAGCTTTGAAAAAATCCAGGTCCAGCTGTTGCTGGCCCACCTTTCTCTGCAACTGATCGATCTGCCAGCGCGCCTCGGCCAAGTCGTCGGCCTTGCCCGCAACACCCCGCGCCAGCCGCATCACCGCAGCCTCCGCCTTGCTCGGTCGGCCCTTCAATCGAAGCGCCGCCTCGCCGCCGAGCCGGAACGCGTCGCGCCAGCGGTAAAGCACCTCCCGCTTGACCTCCACTTCCCGCGACAACGCCGCAATGTTCTCGCCCGCCTCCATCCGACGGACCACATCCAGCTTGAACCCCCGGCTGAAACTTCGGGCTTCCGTTTTCGACATCTGCTCTCCTTACTCGAGAGCTGTCCCTATTTTCCCTGTCTCATTTCAGGGGGTCACTCCATCGGCTTGCGCCCTCCATCCCCGCTCTTCGGCGGGCGGTCCGTTGCGCTTGCGCCGAGCCCCAGGGC
>JANORH010000307.1:0-4556 GCA_031415215.1 Alphaproteobacteria bacterium
CAAACTCTGGCCATCGTTGGCATCAAATGAGTGCAACACGCCGGCCCGATCTGTGACATTTATAAGGGTCATTCCCACCTCTCCTCAATGACGACTGTTTAGGTCCGTCGGCGCTGGTCGAGAACGTCGTGGCAAGAATGCTAATCATGCCGTTCGAGAAATAGCTTGCCTGCCACCTTTCCCTTGCCTGTTCCTCGACAGATACTTCTGAGCACTTAGTCTGAGCTCTGTGCCAGATTGCAAGTGCGCCACGCTGGTTTGTCATTCCTTAATCGGCATATTCGTCATTCGGCTGGCGGCGTTGACCCCATCTGTTTTGCGAATAGACGCTGTGGGCAAGAGCGCATCCGATGAAGGCGCAAGCAAACTGCTGGAGAGAGAGATTGCTCTGGGTTACACGTCAGTATGTACATCTTGATCGCGTAGCGTCACCTTGGTTGGTGTCACGCTTCGTCGATAGCGATGCGAGTTTCTGTTACGTTCCATGGGGAGAAGAACACCTCGCTCCTAAGGATGCCATCCCACTAGCGATCCCTGGTGCCGAGCTGGCACCCCACGATCATGTCGAATGCACCTTTGACAAGATCCTGCGCAAATATGGCTTGGCCAAGGACCCAGCCCTCTCGCGACTGGGCGGCATTATTCGAGCAGGAATAGCCCACGTGCTCGAAGACTATACACCGGCGGAGGATGACGAAGACGGGCAGATCGCCATCGGCCTTCTTGCGTTGTCGGAGGGATTGATGCTGCGCCATCAGGATGATGATGCGATTCTCACTGCCAGCTTTCCGATTTACGATGCGCTGTATACTGCGTTGAAAATGCGCGCCCATCTCGCGCGCGAGGGCATCGTCATCCCCCATAAGGGCGAAGACGGCCGGGGCCCCAGCCTAACGTTTGAGCGCAGTCGCAAAATATACAACGAGGTCTTGGTCGGCTGAGTCTGATCCTGAAAGGCCAAGAGAGGAGCACAAGAAATGCCGCAAGTTCCCGCGAGAATGCTCGCCTCCGGAAAAGGGGGCTTGGTTGAGGCCGGCACGCTGGCCCATTTGGCGATGGGAACCTTCGTCAGCCGCGATATTGAAGCTGCACGGCACCGTCTCGAGGCTTTTTTCGGCCTTGAATGTGTAATGGATGGACCCAACCGGCTGTACGCCCGGGACCGCCGCGCAAAATACCTGATGGACAAGGGCGAGCGCGATTTCTTCGTCCTCGAGGTCAACCGCATCGACGAAATCGACCACCCGCAGGCACTAGTCAACCATTGGGGTTTCACGGTCCGGAACGAGCAAGAAGTCGATCGTATCCGGACCTTTGCCGAGGAGCATGCCGGAGAGTTCGGTTTGAAACGGGTATTCCCGGCGACAAACATGCATGGGTCTTACGGGTTCTTCGTCATTGATGACGACGATAACTGGTTCGAACTCGAATTTCGTAAGGGCGACACCAATGACCTTATGTTCAGCCGAGGCTATTACAGTGATGAACGCTCGCCATCATTCCCTGTAGTCAACCCCGACTTGCCGATCGCAGGGAGCCACAGCGTTGTGCTCGGCGACGAAGTGTTTATGACCCACGGCACTACTGCAGTTGCCGATTGCGACGCGACACGGCCATTTTACGAGGAAGTCCTGGGACTCCGAACCGTTCGGCACCGTCGACCGGCCAACATGCTGGCAGCAGGTGGCGATTTTGGAGTGGTTGGCGTCGGCTCGGGCGACAGGATCCAAGATCAGGAGCGATACAATCGCTTCATTCTGTTGTTCGACACTGATGAAGAGGTCGAACGGCGCCGCGAGTTGGCCCTCGAAGGCTTTGATCTGCACCGCCTCAGAGACGTGACAGCGATCGAGCCCACTCGGTTCGGTGGCCAGTCGTTCCTGGTCAAGACGGCCGACAACATCTGGTTCGAGGTTTCATCCGCACCACGATCCGCAATCCGCAAAATATTCGTCTGAAGAACGAGAACCAATCGGGAGGAGAGAATTATGCCCAACAGAAAGTCATACCTCGTACGCCGCTGGTGCTGGCTGTTTGCAAGCACGATGTTCGCTAGCCCTGCGCTAGCTCAAGATGCTCCGCCATCCGAGCCCGCTGCCGATACGGCTGATGCCGGAACCGCCGATATCATCGTTACAGCACAGAAGCGGGAAGACAGACTGCTCGATACTCCGCTTGCGATCAGCGCGATCACTGGGGACAGTCTCGCCAAGCGGCAAATCAGCGGGGCTGAGGGCCTCCTTGCCACATTGCCGAACCTCAGTATGGGGCAGAACCTCGGTATCGCCCGCATCGCGATCCGCGGACTCGGTTTGGATTCGACCGTTGCCGGCCAGGAGGCGCGCGTCGCCTATCATTCCGACGGAGTTTACGTCAGTCGTCCAGCAGCCACGCTGGGCACATTTTTCGACGTTAACAGGGTTGAAGTAGTCCGTGGCCCCCAAGGCACTCTCTACGGCCGAAATGCAACAGCCGGAGCGGTAAACGTGATCACCAACGACCCGAAGCCAGTGCTTGGCGGCTATGGCCGATTCACGGTTGGCAATTACGGGACCTTCGTCGAGGAAGGAGCGCTGACCGGTCCGGTCAGCGATAATATCAGTGCCAGAATTGCCTTCGTAAAGACCGACCGGAACGGCTTTGGCCGGAACCTGACGACGGGGCAGGACATCGACGACGAGCACAGTTTTGGTGTGCGCGCCAAGGTCAAGATAGCGCCGACCTCCAACCTCACGGTAATCCTCGCGGCCGACTATTATACCCGTAATGACAATGCCTTTGTTTACCACTTCCTCACCGCGGGCTCGCCCACGGTCTCGCCAATCGGTCGGGCGTTAGGTGGCCGGGTAGATAGCAATCCGCGGAACACCTATGCAAACGTTCAACAGGAAGATGAGCGCCATTTTGCGGGTGTTTCTGCAACTGCCGTGCTCGATCTCGGCCAGGTGAGCATTACTTCGATCACGGCGTACCGGGACGGCCATTATCGCATCTACAGCGATGCTGACGATACGGACAAGCAGGTCGCTCAGATTGAAGCATCCGAACGGGGAAACCATGTTAGCCAGGAATTACGCCTGGGAGGCACAGCGGGACGGCTGAATTGGATCGTTGGTGGCTTCTATTTCCGCGAGCGGATTACGGGTGCCACCCGCTTCTCTCCAGTGCGTTCACCGGTACCACCCCTGGGCGGCGCTGCAGTGTTCGGTCTTAATTTCGAAGGTAGCCTTAAGACCGACGCCTATGCGGCGTTCGGACAGATCGACTATGAAATGATCGACGGGCTTACGCTAACTGGCGGGCTGCGCTACAGTTCCGAAGACAAAGGGGTGGACCAGCGTGCCGCTGCCGAGTTCGCTCGCATCTTTGTGATTGGCCAAGCACCCAATTTCACTGCCTTCCAGAAGGAAAACACCCGGTTCTCGAACACGACCACACGACTTGCGTTGCGTTATAAGCCGTCGCGCAATGTGTCGTTCTATGGAAGCTATTCGACCGGCTTTAAGAGCGGAGGTTACAACTTCACCGGCATTGCACCAGCAGTGCGTCCGGAAAAGCTGACCGCCTATGAAGTGGGCCTCAAAGCGTCAGCTCTCGACGGCATGCTCAATTTGAACCTTGCGGCGTTCTATTATGACTACACTGATTTGCAGGTGCAGATCATCCGCAATGCGACAGCCTTGCTGGAGAATGCCGCAACGGCGCGGGTCAAGGGCATCGAAGGAGAGCTGACCCTTCGACCAGTTGCCGGTCTGGAGCTATCGGGTAGCGCCGGTTATCTCGATTCAAAGTTTATGAACTACGCTACCACTGACCCGGCTCGAACGACACTGGGTGTCATAAATCTCTCGGGCAACACCTTGGCACAAGCGCCTCGCTGGACAATCAATTCCGCGATCCAGTACAGCTTTGCGACCGGGCGCGGCACAGTCACGGCGCGAGCTGAGATGCAATATAGCGACCTGGTCTACTTCACGCCGTTCAACCGCCCTGAGCTCTCGCAGCCTGGCTATACCAAAGGCAACCTGAGCCTGCGCTACGACGATCAGGCAGGCTGGAGCATTGCGGCATTCGTCCGCAACGTGTCCGACGTCAGGACCATTGCTGCGGCAAACATTAGCGGGAGTTTTACCGGATTTCCTGTGATGGGAGCCTATGCGCCGCCGCGGACCTTTGGCGGAACGATCGGCTACAAATTTTAGGATGGGAGCCAGTACACCGCCAAGGCGGCCAACAGGCTCAATGAAGTCGTCGCAGGAGATGGGGAATGGTGACTGAAACGTTGGACGACGCAGGATCGATCGCTTCAGCCACTCCTCGGCGACTGCTGAATTTCATTGGCGGTCGGATGGTAGAGGGCGGTCGCCCGTTCGAGGTTCGCAATCCGGCGACGGGAGCGGTCCATGCCTTTGCGTATGAAGCAGACCGGGCAATAGTCGATGCCGCAGTCACCGCGGCGCGCGCGGCAGTCGAAGGTGAATGGGGGACCATGCCACTCGCCAAGCGGCGGGCTTTGCTTCTGCGTGTGGCCGAACGCATCGAAGAGCGCTTCGATG
>JANORH010000308.1:0-12966 GCA_031415215.1 Alphaproteobacteria bacterium
ACCTGATGAAGATGATCGACTTCAGCTACGCTGAGCATGAAAACGTACAGCGATGGGCCGAGGCCTGCTATGCGCGCCCTGCCCTGGCCCGGGCGCTGGCCAGACCCTGAGGCGGGCGTCGACCACGAAAAAGGGCCCGCAAGGGGCCCTCATCCGGAACTGGGATCCAGGCTCGCGCGATCAGGCGCCGAGGCTGGCCGAACCGAAGGCGGCGATCAGGCCAAGGGCCACCAGGAAAGCCGGGGCGAGACGGTCGAGCGCACGTTCGAAGCGGATGAAAGTCATGACACACACCTTGAGGTCTTGTTGTGGAACCCCGGGGGAGCGGGGCTGTCCGTGTGGACAACCCTTAAGTAGCATCATCTGAACACTGCATAGATCACCGATTTCACAGACCGGGTATGCGTTTTCGCATATAGCGGGCTCGAACCGCTGGACACCCTAAAGCTTCGAGACCTCATCGACCTCTTCGGGGGTCAATCGCCAGCCGGCGGTGGCGGCGTTGGTGCGGACCTGTTCGGCAGACGTGGCACCGGCGATCACGGACGAGACCACCTCGTGGCCCAACAGCCAGGCGAAGGCCAGTTCCAGGATCGTGTGGCCGCGTTCCGCCGCCCAGGCCTCCAGCGCCTCGACCTTGTCGAAGTTGGCATCGCTCATGGCCGCTTCACCCCGTGCACCCCAGGCGGCAAGCCTGGTGCCCTCGGGTGGGGCCACGCCGCGTTGATACTTGCCGGTGAGCAACCCCGAGGCGAGCGGGAAGAACGGCAGGAAGCCCAGCCCGAAGTGCTCGCAAGCAGGCAGCACCTCACCCTCCACGTCGCGTTCCAGCAGGGAATAGAGGTTCTGGGCCGCGACAAATCGCGTCTGACCGGCCGCACTCCAGTCCGCGTCAGCGATCTGCCAACCACTGTAGTTGGAGTTGCCGAGGTAGCGGACCTTGCCTTGCTTCACCAGGTCGTCCAGCGCCCGCAGCGTCTCGTCGATGGGGGTATCGGCGTCCGGCCGGTGGTGCTGGTAAAGGTCGATGTAGTCGGTGCCCAGTCGCCGCAGGCTGTCCTCAACGGCCGTCATGATCCACTTGCGTGAGCCACCGCGCTTCTTCGGGTCCTGGCCGACCGGCGAGCCAAACTTGGTGGCCAGGATGATGTCGTGACGACGTTTGCCCAGCGCCTTGCCGAGGAACACCTCGGACTGGGTCCCGCCATAGACATCCGCCGTGTCAAACAGGGTGATTCCGGCGTCGATGGCCGCATCGACCACGCCTTGGGTCTGGGCCTGATCGATGCGCATGCCGAAATTATTACAGCCCAGACCCACGACGCTGACCTTCAGGCCTGAATTCCCCAGTCGGCGTACTTTCAAGTGGTTGTCTCCCGATGAACTTTGCAGCGCACCTTAGGGGCCCCGGCCATCGGTCCGCAACATGCCTACCGGCGCGTTCACCAAGCTTGTTGGCGATGCCGCAAGATCGGCGTCGTTAATCTGCGAACACCAAACAAGTTATTCCCGGCGGTTCATCAGATGCGGCTCGTCACCATCGCCAGTCTAGGAGTGTCCGCAGTCCTTGGCCTGGGCGCGCTCTTCGTTGCCAAGATCGCCTTGCCCAATGCGGCAGCCGCGCGCAGTCCCGGTGCCGTGCGCGAGGTTCAGGGTGCGCCGCTGGTCGTCGCCGCCCGCGCCATCAAGTACGGCGAAAAGCTGGACGCCGGAATGCTGAGCGTCATCAAAGTGCCCGCCAATGCGATACCGGTCGGTGCCTATACGACGGTGGCTGCGGCCCTGGCGGCCGACCGCGGCGGGGCACCGGTGGCGTTGTTTCCGATGTCGCAGCGCGAGGCAGTGTTGCCGACCAAGGTGTCGGGGCCGGGCTCCAGGCCCTCGGTCGCCGCCGAAGTCGCCGACGGCATGCGCGCCTATGCTGTCAAGATTGACGACACAACCGGGGTCGGCGGTCTGGCCCTGCCCGGCGACCGCGTTGATGTCGTGCTGATGCGTGACCTGACCCCGGACGGGCCGCAGCGCAGCTATATCTCATATGTCGTGATCCAGAACGCTCGGGTGCTGGGCGTGGACCTTAACGCCGACCCCACGTCGAACAAGCCAGCCAGCCCGGATACGGCGACGCTCGAAGTTTCCATCGAGGACTCACAAAAGCTGTCGATGGCCGCGACGCTGGGCACCCTGTCGCTGGCGCTGCGTCGTAACGGCGAGTCCCAGATTGCCGATGCCGCCCCCCTACGCACTGGCGACTTCCTGGTCGGTGGTGCCCGGACCACCGGCGGAACCCGAACAGTCTCGCGCGGACCGGTGCGCAGCTATTCGGGCATCCTCATCATCGAGGGCGAGTCGTCCAAGGGGGGCGGTCGCAGGACAGTCGCGCCAGCGCCAGCTGCTTCACCTGTGCCAGCACCAAATGTGAACAACGCCGCCGGCGTCGGCGCGATCGGATAGATCATGACCCGTCTGAACCTCATGTCCCGCAACGCGTTCGGTGCGATCTTCCTCATGGCGGTGATCGCTGGCGGTCTCGCCCCGGCCCCCGCCACCCAGGCTCAGACGCTGGCCAGCGAGCCGGTGATGCGGCGCACCATCCATGTGCCGCGCGACAAGTCGCTGTCGTTCCGCCTGCCGCAGGCCGCCTCCAGGATCGTCGTCGCCCAGCCCGACATCGCCAAGGTGACGGCGACCAGCAACTCCAGCTTCTACGTTCAGGGAATCGAGTTCGGGTCTACCAACCTGCTGGTCTACGGTGCCGGCGGGCGATTGCAGGAGGTGATCGACATTCGGGTCGGTTACGACTCCGACGGCCTGCAGCAGGACTTTACCGCCGCCTTCCCCGGTGAATCTCTCAAGGTGCGAAACCTGGGCGAAGTGCTGATGCTTGCAGGCGAGGTCTCCAACACCGGCGTGCAGGCCGGGGCTGAAAAGATCGCCGCCAAATATGCCCCTGACGCGATCATCTCGCGGATTACGGTGCGCGCCTCGCAACAAGTGGTGCTGGAGGTGCGGATCCTGGAAGCCAGCCGCAATGCGATGCAGGACATGGGCGTCAACTTCAACATCGCCAACGGGTCCTTCGGCGTGCTGTCGGGGTCCGGGCTGATCGGCGTCACGCCGGCCGCCAGCGTGCTCTCTACCCGCGACGCCTCCGGCAGCACCCGGGTCGACAGCCAGATTCATGCGCTCGAGGAAAAAGGTATCATCCGGACGCTGGCCAAGCCGAACCTGGTGGCGATTTCCGGCGAGAAAGCCAGCTTCCTTGCGGGTGGCGAGTTCCCCTTTCCGGTGCCGACCCGCGACGGCATCATCGTCGAGTTCCGGCCCTACGGCGTGAAGCTGAACTTCCTGCCCAAGGTGCAGGACAACGGCTGGATACGACTGGAAGTCGCCCCCGAGGTCAGCCAGCTGGATCCGAACAATTCGCTGACCATCGGCGGCATCAACATTCCGGCCCTGACGGTCCGCCGGGCGTCCACGACGCTGGAACTAAGACCCGGCGACACCTTCGCTATGGCAGGTCTGTTCCAGCACGACTATCAGAACAACACCTCCCAGACCCCATGGCTGGGCGACGTGCCGGTGCTGGGTGCCCTGTTCCGTTCCGCGCGGTTCAAGCGCGCCGAGACCGAGCTGATGATCATTGTGACCCCCAGGCTGGCGACAGCCGAGGATCGCCAGATCACGCCGCTGGAAAGCCTCCCCGGTCGCGAGCCCTCCAAGGCCGACCTCTTCCTGAGAGGCAAGGCGCACGACAAGCCGCTGCCGCGCGATCTGGGTCCCCCCATCGCCACCAATATGCCGTTTACCAAGAAGTGATCTGTCCATGTTGCGTTTGAAGTCCGCGTCCCCGTCAAACACTCTGATCCTGGGCCGCCGGGTCCTGGCGCTCGGGGCGTCGCTGTCCGGGCTGGATGAGGGTGTGCTCAGAGGCGCGGCAGTCGAGATGGGATCGATTGCACATCTGGAGGCACCCTCCGCCAGCGCTTTTGATCTGATCCTGATCGATGCCGACGCCTGGGAACCCCCCGCACTGGCCGCTGCCGTCAAGGCTTTGTCGGCGCTCCGGCCCTGTCCGCCAGTCCTCATGGTCGGCGCAAACCTGCCCGCTGGTCTGGTGCGCAACCTGATGCGGCTCGAAGCGACGGACATTCTGGAAGCGCCCTTTACGCCGGAACAGCTGGCCGCCGGGATTCAGGCGTTGCTCGTCAACGCCCAGCGTGTAGCCGTCGACGAAACCGGCACCGTGGGCTCACGCTGCTGGGCCGTCGCAGGTGCCGTGGGCGGGTCGGGCGCCACCACGGTGGCCATCGAGATTGCCAACTGCCTCGCGACCCAGTCGAAGAAGAGCCGTAGCGTCTGTCTTGTGGACCTGAACCTCGCCGACGGCGCGGCCGCCGCCTATCTGGGTGCAGCACCTACGACCCGCCTCGCCGACTTCGGCAATGCCGCCGACCGCATCGACGCGGCCATGCTGCAGGCCTTCGTCACGCCGGTGTCAAAGGGCCTGGACCTGATGGCGGGCGTGCGCGACCCCAACGCTTTTGATACCGTCGGTCGCGACGCCATCCTGCGAATGCTGGAAGTCGCCTGCGAGGTTTATGACTGGGTGATCCTGGACATGCCGCGCCATCGCCGGCCCTGGACGCTGGAGGTACTGGCCGGTTGCGACGAGGTGCTGGTGATCTCCGAGCTGACGGTGCCGGCGCTGCTGGCGGCTCGCGCTCAATCAGACGAGATCGAGGGGGGCGTCGGCGGCGGCCTGCGGCCAAGGATCGTGCTGAACCGTCTTGCCAGCCGCATGTTCGGCCCCGCGCCCTCGGTCACGGAGGCCGAGAAGGCCCTGCAGCGCAAGGCCGAGGCGGGCATCAGCTCTGACTGGGAGGCGGCCGCAGCCTCGGTAAACCTGGGCGGCCCCATCGCCCAGCACCGGCCCAAGTCGAAGATCGTCAAGGATATTCAGCAACTGGTGGAGCGCCTGGCCATACAGCCACCGCGTCGCGCCGCCGCGCCGAAGGCCGCCTGATGAGCCGCTTCAGCCTGGCCCGGTCTGCACCCGTCACCACCCCTGCTCCGCAGACGGTGCCTACCCCCGTTGCCGCGCCGGCTGCCCGCGTCGAATCCAAACCCAAGGCCCCGGCTGGGGACGCCGACCTCGACCTTCGTCTGCGCCTGCACGCCAAGCTGATTGACGAGCTGGACCTGGCCAAGCTGGACAAACTGGACGAGGCCGAACTGCGCCGCCAGGTACTGGGTCAGGTGACCGAATTCGCTCGCGCCGAACGCATGGCGCTCAACGCCAGAGAGCTCGAGGCCCTGGGGGCCTCGATCTATGACGAAATGGTGGGGCTGGGGCCTATCGAGCCGCTGCTGAAGGATGACTCGATCAACGACATCCTGATCAACGGCCCCTATCAGGTCTACATCGAGCGGCGCGGCGAGCTGGAACTGACCCCGATCCGGTTCCGCGACAACGACCACCTGCTGCGTATCGTCAACCGCATCGTAGCCGGCGTCGGACGCCGGATCGACGAGAGCCAGCCGATGGTCGACGCGCGCCTGCCCGACGGCAGCCGGGTCAACGCCGCCATCCCGCCGGTCGCCATCGACGGGTGCTCGGTATCGATCCGCAAGTTTTCCAAGAAACCGCTGACGCTGGAGAAACTGGTTGAATTCGGGGCACTGACCCAGTCGATGTCAGACTTCCTGTACGGCGCGGTGCGCAGCCGGGTGTCCACGGTGATTTCCGGCGGTACGGGCTCGGGCAAGACCACCCTGCTGAATGCGCTGTCGGCGGCGATCAGTGTGGGCGAGCGCCTGATCACCATCGAGGACGCCGCCGAGCTGCAACTTCAGCAGCCGCACGTCGTGCGCATGGAGACCCGGCCGCCGAACATCGAGGGCAAGGGGGAGATCCGCCAGCGTGAGCTGGTCAAGAACGCGCTCCGGATGCGTCCCGACCGTGTGATTCTGGGCGAGGTCCGATCCGAGGAAGCCTTCGACATGCTGCAGGCGATGAACACCGGCCACGAAGGTTCGATGGCCACCATCCACTCCAACAATCCGCGCGAGGCGATCAGTCGCCTGGAGCAGATGGTCGCCATGGGCGGCCTGAACATCGGCGCCGAGGCTGTCCGCTACCAGATCGCCGCAGCCGTGGGACTGGTGGTGCAGGTGATGCGACTGTCGGACGGCAAGCGGAAGGTTACCCACGTCACCGAGATCGTCGGCATGGAGGGGTCCGTCGTGCAGATGCAGGACATCTTTCTGTTCAACCGCACACACACCGACGAGGACGGCACCGTCCATGGGGAATTCCGCGCGACCGGCCTTCGGCCTCGCTGCCTGGACGAAATGATCCGTCGAGGTATCCCCTACGACACCGCCAACTTCGATCCGTCAAAGGTACTCAGCTGATGTTCGGGCTGGTCATCGACGCCAGGCTGATCGTCATTGTGATGATCGGCGCCGCCGTATTCGCTGGCGTTCAGGGGCTGTCGGGCCTGCTCACGGTGGCGACGCAGAAGCGCAAGCTGAACCAGCGGCTGCATGTGGGCGAACGGATCAAGGGAATCTCGGACCTGGTGGTGGAATTGCGCAAGCGGCGCGGGCTGACAGCCTCGGGTGGCCGGGCGGAGAGGCTTCGCTGGTTGTCCGACCTGATCATCGCCTCGGGCCTGCGCTACGACCAGACCCGGTGGTTGCTCTACCTGGCCGCCGCCACGGTGATCGGATCTCTCGGCACCGGGCTGTTGACAAAGATGCCGCTGGGGTTCCTAGGCGGCGCGGTCCTGGGTGGCGTGATACTGCCGGTCGGTCTGCTGAGGTTCAAGGCCGGCAAGCGCTCGGCGGCGCTTGGCCTGCAACTTCCACAGGCCCTCGACATTGTTGTCCGTTCGCTGGAGGCCGGCCACCCTGTGCCCGCGGCCGTCAGTCTGGTCGGCCGCGAGCTGGCGGATCCGATCGGCACCGAGTTCGGCATGGCCTCTGACGAGATCGCCTACGGGGCTACACTCGAACAGGCCGTTGAGCGGATGGCCGAGCGCTGTCAGCACCCCGATGTCGATCTGTTCGCCGCGACGGTTCGCTTGCAGGAAAAGACCGGCGGCAACCTGACCGGACTGCTGAAGCTAAACGCCAACACCGTGCGCGACCGGCACAAGATGCGCCTGAAGATCCGGGCAGCGTCGTCCGAGGGCCGGGCCTCGGCCATGATCCTGACCTCTGCGCCATTCATCGCCATCACCTTCATCATGATCATCTCGCCCAAATTCTATGGCGACGTGATCGACGAACCGCTGGTGAAGTACGGCCTGGCGCTGGTGGGTTTCTGGATCTTCCTGGGCAACATGATCATGCGGCGCATGATCGACATGCGGCTGTAACGACATGCCTATCGAGACCTTGATCTATGTGGTCGGGCTGGTGCTGACAGTGGGCGCCATCGGCGGCCTTGGCATCCTGGGGCTGGGCGAACTGCGCGTTCGCTCCCAGCGCCAGAGCCGGCTCTCCGGCACGGTTGAAACCGGCGCCGGCCATCTCATCGAAAAGCCGGGCGGTGCCATCGCCGGCCAGGTGGTCTCTGCCGTCCGCCGGTTGGGCCAGCAGAGCGCAGTCAGCGATCCGGCCAAGGTCTCGGTGCTGCGTTCACAGTTGATGCAGGCCGGGTTCTATTCCCGCGAGGCGCCGGTGATCTTTCTGGGCATCAAGGCGGTGGCTCTGGCGGTCGCAACGATCGGGGTGGTGTTCACCCTGCCGTCCATGATCGGCCAGAAGGGCACCAACATGGGTGCGCTTGCCATCGCTGTCGGGGTTTCACTACTAGCGCTCTACGGCCCCAATTTTGTGCTGAAAAGCCGAAAGACCAAGCGCGAGCGTGAGTATTCCGAGGGTTTCCCGGACCTGCTTGACCTGTTGGTGGCCTCGGTCGAGGCGGGCCTTTCGCTGGATGCGGGGGTTTCGCGGGTGACCGAGGAACTGGAGCGCCGCTACCCGACGCTGACCGTCCATCTGCGGTTTCTGGTACTGGAATTGCGCGCCGGACGGTCCCGCAAGGACGCCTGGACCGCCTTCGCAGAGCGGCTGGGCATAGACGACGCCCGCCAGCTGGCCACCATGCTGCGTCAGGCTGAAGACATGGGCACCAGCCTGGGCGAGACCCTGTCGGTGTTTTCCGCCGACATGCGTTCCAAGCGAATGCTGCGGGCCGAGGAAAAGGCGCTGGGATTGTCGGCCAAGCTGACGGTGCCGCTGATCCTGTTTATCTTCCCGTCGCTGCTGGGCGCCCTGATGCTGCCGGCCGCCGCGCGCCTGATGCATGTGTTCGGTAACGGCACGCCCAGTTAGAGGACGCGACCCACGAAAAAGCCCGCCGGGATTTCTCCCGACGGGCCGTTCAGAATGGGATGCGAAGGTCCGATTAGAGTTCTTCGTTGATCAAGGCCACCTGATAGAAACCATTGCCCTGGAGGTTGTTCATGACGGCCATGAACTCCCCGTAAAGGACGTCGCGGTCGCCGCGGATATAGACCCGCTGCTCGGTCACCGGAATCGTCGGCTCCTCGCGTTGCAGCGTCAGGGTCAGGTCGCCGGTCAGGCGGTCCAGGTTGGTCGGCGCCTCGCCGATAAACATGATGCCACCGCGCTGCAGATTGATCAGCACAGGTTCCTTGACGACGGTTCCCGGGGGTGGCGGCACTGCCGGTGGCAGGTCCAGCCTGATCGAGACCGTCGCGGCCGGGATCGAAACCATGAAGATGATCAGGAGCACGAGCATAACGTCCACAAAGGGCGTCACGTTCATGTCCGCGTTTTGGCCAAGGCTGAATTTGCCGCCTTTGGAGCCGCCGACTTTCGCCGCCATACCTGCGAATTCCTTCCCAAGGGCCCATGAGCAGGGCCTGTCGCGACGACCATTGGCAAGCCGGTAAGAGGTTGTAAAGCCGAAAGCGCGCGAACGCCGTTCGCACGGCGAATTCGCTCCCGTGCTTGCCCAGCGGGGCATCATGGTTCTAGGGGGAGCCATGACTTTCAGCTTTGACGCCTATGTGACAGCCGCCCAGTTTGATCGGCTCGGCCGTGCGGTCTTCGCGCTGGGCGACGGCACGGTTCGCTTTGAGAGCGGCGAAACCATCACCACCCATGACGGCGCGGTGCTGGCGGCCTGCCTGCCGCCGTCGGGCGAGGGCCTGCTGACCGGCGGGGATGATGGGCGCGTCGTGATTTCAACGCGTGAAGGCACCACCGAGGTCGCCAGGGTCGCTGGACGCTGGATCGACGCCGTGGCCGCCTCGCCTGCGTCCGGGCTGATTGCCTTTTCCGCCGGACGCGACCTGCATGTGCGCGACATGGCCGATGCTGCGTTTTCCCGGGTGTTCGCCCACGAAAAATCCATCGCCGACGTGGCTTTTGATCCCAAGGGCCGCAGGTTGGCCGTGGCCACCTATGGCGGCGTCTGGTTCTGGTACGCCCGGATCGCCGACCAGAAGCCGGCGATCTACAAATGGGCGGGCAGCCACGTGGGCGTCTGCTGGAGCCCGGACGGCAAGTTCCTGATGAGCGCCATGCAGGAGAACCAGCTGCATGGCTGGCGCGTCGCCGACGAAAAGAACCTTCGGATGGGTGGCTACCCGGCCAAGGTGAAGTCCATGGCCTTCATGTCAAAGGGCAGCTTGCTGGCCACGTCAGGTGCCAACGGTGCGGTGTGCTGGCCATTCGCCGGCGCCACCGGGCCGATGGGTAAGCAGGCCGCCGAGATCGGCTATGACGATGCAGCGCTCTCTACCCGCATCGCCGCCGCGCCGGACAAGACCTGGCTGGCGACGGGATTGGATGACGGTCGGGTCTGGGCCGCCAACGTGACCGGCGAACGGATCGTGCCGCTCAAGGTCGAAAAGGGCGCGGCGATCTCGGCGCTGGCCATGAGCCCGGATGGAAAGCGCGTGGCCTGGGGCGACGAGGACGGCCATGCAGGCGTGGTGGAGATCGATGACGCTTGACCGCGCCGCGCGCGCCCAGCGACTGGGCCCCTATTTCGAAGTCCAGCTGCAACTGGCCCACAGGATGGCCGAGCTGCGCAATGAACCCCTCAGTCGAGCCGTACTCCGGTACACCAATTTCCATCGACGCTTTGCCCTGCGCACGCCGCCGGAGACGCCGACCGAACCCTGGATCAGCTTTGCCGACGGCCTGGATTGTCTTGGCAATCTGAACGATCAGGTGGCCCTGACCCAGGCGACATTCCTGGTCATGGCCGAGGAAATTCTGCCCCCGCCGCCGAAGCAGGCTTTCGGCTGTTTCGCTCATGATCCGCCGGACGGAGATGGTGAGGTCCAGATCCACTTCAACAATGCCGACACCGACAACCTCGGGGGTCCGCTGGCGTCCGAAAAACAGGCGCGGCGTCGCGCTGACCTGACCGCCATGGTCGAGGACATCCGCGCCAGACATCCGGATGCACGCGCCATTCGGGGCCGTTCCTGGCTTTACAATCTGGAAGCCTACCGTCGCTTGTTTCCGGCGGACTATGCGGCGTCAGCGAAACCGGAGACCGGTGTCGTCAATCTTCACGGCAATTCCAGCTGGGGCCAGATGATTGACAGCCGGGAGGCTGTTCGCCCTGAGTTTCGCGCCACCCTGCTGGCCAATCTGGCAGTCATCGACCCCGAGGCACCGTGGCGGGCATTCCCGCTGCAGGTGCTGAGAGTCACCGCCCCGATAGCGAGCTTCGAAGCCTTCTACGGCCTCTGAGCCCTCATCGGATCGCGATCGGGTTCACCACCACCTGCACGGTGCCGACAAAACGCGGCTGGCCCAGCACGAACAGGAACTCAGCTACGCCATCCGCCGCCAACAGTCCCACGTTCACGTTCTCCAGGATGTGCACGCCCTTCTTGGCCAGCAGGGTCTGGTGAACGACGAACGGCCGGTTGGGGTCGGCGAACGGGATATGCTCGACCGTGATGGTGTCGGCACCTATGGCCACCACACCCTGATCGGCCAGCCAGATCGCGCCGTCCTCGCCCAGCCCCGGCGTGGTGTCCTGAAACGCCTTGCGGTCGCTGTTCATCTTGGCCGCCATCCAGCCGGTGTGGAACAGCACCACGTCACCCTTGCCGATGGTCACCTTCTGGGCTCGCATGGCCGCCTGGATCTCGACGCGGTTGAACGCCTGGCCCGCGACCATGGGCTTGCCGAAGTATTTCAGCATGTCGATCATCACGCCCCGGGTGACGATGGGTGGCACGTTCGACAGCTCCAGCGTCTTGAACCCCTGGGCGGTATTCAGCTCGGCGCTGGTCAGGCCGTTGTAGTAGCGGTGGTCGATGCCCAGATGGCCCAGGCCATCCATCTGGGTGCCGATACCCATGCTGGTAGTGACCTTCTCGTCAAAGGCGGTAACCTTGCTGTCGCCGATCGGCGGCTGGCCCGCCGGCGGTGTCACGAGGATCTCGGCCTTGTAGGCGCGTTCGCCATAGACGGCGCTGTCCGGCCCCGTGGGGATGCCCAACGCATAGACCTTGCCGGTCTTCACCAGGGCGGCGGCCCGCTTGACGCCCTCCGGCGACAGGTTGTTCACCGCCCCCCGGATGTCAGAGGCACCGTATTTCGACGGATACCATGGTGCCTGCGCAGAGGCCGCGCCGGCGACGCAAAGTGCACCCAGCAGCATTGCTGTACCAAAGTGTCTCATGTTTCCGCCCTCTGTCGTGTTCTGGTTGTCCGCAACCTCTCACAGGCCCGGCGGCGGGCCAAGCAGTTCAGGGCTTTGGCGCGAACCGGCTGGCGGGGTTCCAGGTGGGCTTGGTCGATGCATCGGCCACCGTCTCGGCCAGCTTGTAGAAAAAGCGGTGAAAGGCCCCGGCCGCCTCGAAATCCATCGGCTGATGGATGTCGTCCTGCGGGCGGTGATAGCGGACCTGGTACCACTCGCGATACCGGCGCTCCGCCTCGGTTCCGGGCTCATAGCCGAAGATGAAACCCGTGGCCGGCACGCCGATCTGCAGGAAGGGATAGTGGTCGGCCCGCGTCAGCAGGCTGCGCTCCGGCTCGGGATCGGCCTGCACCCGGATACCTTGTGCGGCCGCCACGACGCGCACCGTCGCGCCCAGGCTGGTGTCGTCGATGGCCAGCACGGTCATCAACTTCAGCGGAAACAGCGGTCGCAGCTGGTCGAGGTTGATGTTGGCGACCAGCGACGCCTTTGGCACGGTGGGGTTTCGGGTGAACCAGTAGGCGCCCAGCAGGCCCTTTTCCTCGCCCGTAAAGGCCGCCAGCAGGACACTCCGCCTCAACGGCTTGCCCCGATGGTTTTCCGCAAACCGGATCAGCGTCGCCACATAGGCCGCGTCATCCAGCGCGCCGTTGTAGAGGCTGTCGCCATCGACAGGCTCGCCTAACCCGTAGCCGTCGAGGTGCGCCGACAGCACCAGCGTCTCTGACGATAGCGTCGGGTCAGACCCGGGAAGTATCGCCAGCACATTGGTTGCGACATAGTCGCGTCGGGTGACGGTGAAGGCGGCCGTCAGTCGCGCCTTGAGATCGAAGACCGGCAACGCCAGTTGCGCGCCGCCCTGCCGAAGCACCGCAGCGCCGTCTTGTCCGGAGCCCTCGGTGATTGCGGAGAACGCCTCGGCGCTGAGCGGCATGGCCACAAAGCCGCCTGTCGCGGGCGGTGGCGAGTCGGCCGAGGTCACGGTTCTGGCGTAGGCCGCGGGCCACCGGAAAGGCTCGATGGTGAATCCGGGATCGCCAACATGCATCAGGCCCAAGGCACCTGCTGCCTGGGCATTCCGAAGCCGTTCGCCACCCGTGGTCATTCCTGCCCGCCGGGTGTTGAGACAGATCGTGATTTTACCCCGGGCGTTCACCAGATCCTCGGGCCGACAGTAGCCTGCAAACATCAGCGGCGCTGCAAGCGTCGCGGGCAGATCGTCGGCCGCACGCACGCTGAACTGCTGCAGGAAT
>JANORH010000309.1:0-3474 GCA_031415215.1 Alphaproteobacteria bacterium
TCGGCCTCGACCCGCCGCAGCAGCGCGTCCTGCATGAACAGGTCATCGATGGCGTAGGCCGAGATCCCCAGCTCCGGGAACAGCATCAGGTCGCAGCCCTTGGCGTCGCCCTCTCGCGCCAGGCGCAGGGTTTCCGCCGCATTGGACCCCGGGTCGCCCGGGATCACCGCCGGCGTACAGACCGCCGCGCGCACAAAGCCGTGGGTGTGGATCGAGTGAAACGCGTGGTTCACATCAAGCTCCGGTTCGGAGTAATGCTCACTTTGAGCATATATAAGATATACACTGCTACTTGTGAAAATCTAACTTCAGTCCTGCGTTAGCAAACAGATCAGTCGTCGCGGTGGACGCGCTCGCGGCGCTCATGCCGCTCCTGGGCCTCGAGGCTGAGGGTGGCGATCGGACGCGCTTCCAGGCGGGCCAGATTGATCGGCTCGCCTGTCTCTTCGCAATAGCCGTAGGAACCATCTTCGATACGCCGGATCGCTTCGTCGATTTTGGAGATCAACTTGCGCTGGCGGTCGCGGGTACGGAGTTCCAGAGACCGATCCGTCTCGGACGACGCCCGATCAGCGATGTCCGGGTGGTTCTCTGTTTCCTTCTGGAGGTGAGACAGGGTCTCCCGAGATTCGCGGAGAATGTCCTCTCTCCACGCATTGAGCTTCTGCTTGAAGTACTCAAGCTGACGCTCATTCATGAACGCCTCTTCCTCGGAAGGGCGATAGCCTGGAGTTCCAGCCAGTATGGTGGCTGTCTTCATGAAAACCTCACGCCCCTAGGCAGTCTGAGACACGCGGCGGCTGTATAGCAAAAGAATCCAGGGTTTCAACGCTGCGTAACGATGGGAGGAAATCAGGCCACATTCGCCGCGACCTCCAGCTTGGCCAGTTCTACGGCGGCGCGGGTTTCGATTTCGTCAAGCAGACCTTCAAGCCCTGGATCTTCGGTCGCACTGCGCTGTTCACGTATGGCCCTGGCCAGTCGCTCCAGCTGTGCTTGTCCAAGTTCGCCGCCCAGCAGGGCGATCTTGATGTCATCCAGTTCGTCGAGCAGCCGCCCCGCCCGACGCACGGAGCGACGACGGCGCTCGGTAGGTGTCTCGACGTCCTGGAGGGCGAGCAAGGACTCTACGCCCATGACCCCGGCCACGCCGGACACCGACGCGGCCTGACTGGGGGCCGAAGCACCTTGTGGCCCGACGATCCGGAATCCCTCACCGCTGCCGACCCCACGCGCCGACTTGGCGCCGCCCGCCTGGGATAGACCGCTTGTTCCGGAGACCTTCATGGCATTGAACGCCTGACCCTGTTCATTCACCGCCTACACTGCGCCGGTCAAACTTGCAGCATGGTTAACTGGCGGCAGTTTCTGCCTAGGACGATCTCGCCCGGCGCGCAGAACCCGCCTTGCTTTCATTGGCATTTTTGTCTGGCACGGATCTGGCGAGCGCTATCCCGAACACCTGTGCCCAAAGGGTAAAATGCGTCTGGTCCGCTTCCTCGCTGTTCTTTGTATCGCCGCAGGCTGCGTCGCGGGCCCTGCCGTCGCGAAATCACGCATCAAGGACATCGTCGAGTTCGAGGGCGTCCGCGAGAACCAGCTGGTTGGCTATGGCATCGTCGTGGGTCTGAACGGCACCGGCGACGCGCTGCGCAACGCCCCCTTCACCAAGCAGAGCCTCGAAGCCATGCTGGAGCGGCTGGGCGTCAACGTCCGCGACGCCAACCTGAATACCAAAAACGTGGCCGCCGTGATGGTGACGGCCAAATTGCCCCCGTTCGCCGCCCCAGGTGCCCAGATCGACGCCACGGTATCGGCGCTGGGTGACGCCAAGAGCCTGCTGGGCGGAACGTTGCTGGTCACGCCCTTGCTGGGCGCGGATGGTCAGGCCTATGCGGTGGCGCAGGGCACCGTACAGACCGGCTCGGTCAGTGCGGGTGGCGCGTCAGGATCGGCGGTCCTCAAGGGCGTGCCCACCGCAGGCCGCATCGCCGGTGGTGCCAGCGTGGAGCGCGAGATCGGCTTCCAGCTGGCCAGCATGGACCAGATGCGCCTGACCCTGCGCAATCCCGACTTCACCACGGCACGACGGATCGCTGATGTGATCAACGGCGCCTTTCCCGGCTCCGCCGTAGCCCAGAACCCCACCATCGTGGCCATCCGCCCGCCTGCCGGCCAGAACATGGTCAGCTTCCTGGCCCAGGTCGAAAGCCTGTCAGTTGAGCCGGACTCGGCCGCCAAGGTGGTGATCGACGAGGTTGCCGGCGTCATCGTCATGGGTGACGCGGTGCGGGTCTCCACCGTCGCCATCCAGCAGGGCAACCTCACCATCACCGTGCGCGAACAGCCCGCCGTCAGTCAGCCCGGCGCTTTCGCCCGAGGTGGCGAGACGGTGGTCGTGCCGCAGTCGGAGGTCTCGATCGAGGAGGAAAAGGGCAAACAGTTCCTGACCGTCGGGTCCGGGGCCTCGCTGTCCTCCCTGATCGCCGGCCTGAATGCGCTCGGCCTGACGCCCCGCGACATGATTTCCATCCTGCAGACCATCAAGGCTGCGGGCGCGCTTCAGGCCGAAATCGAGGTGATGTGATGATCGGTGCCATCTCATCGGCGACCCTCTCGCCCAACCTGTTGACCACGACGCAGCCCACCACCGCCGCCGACCTGGTGCGTGGCAAGGCCAGGGACGCGGCCCAGAAATTCGAGAGCCAGTTCCTGTCCCAGATGCTGGGACAGATGTTCCAGGGCATCGAGACCGACGGCCCCTTCGGCGGCGGCCACGGCGAGGAAATGTTCCGCTCCCTGCTCACCGACTCCATGGCGAAAGAAATGACCAAGGCCGGCGGCATCGGCCTGGCCGACACCGTCCAGCGTGAAATCCTCAAGCTTCAGGGGCTGACCTGATGGCCCTGATCGCAAACGATGCCGAGGACCGCGTCGAACAACTGACCATCCTGACCGAACGGCTGACCGCGTTGATCGCCGAACAGGCCCTGGCCTTTGAACAGCGCCGCCCGAAAGACGCCGCCGCGCTGAATGAGGAAACCTCCCGCCTGGCCAACCTCTATCGCCACGAGTCGACCCGCGTTCGCGCCGACGTCAGCCTGGTGGACACCGCCCCCGCCCCCGCCCGCGCAAAGCTGGTCCGCGCCACCGAGGCGTTTGACGCCGTCCTGGCCCGCCAGGGCCGCGCCCTGGAGGCCGCCCAGACCGTGACCGAAGGTCTGGTCAAATGCATCGCCGAAGAGGTCGCAAACCAGCGCAGCCAGGCCTCCGTCTATGGTGCCGGCGGTCTGCAGTCAGGCGGCGCCCCCGCCACGGCCATCACGCTGAACAAGCGGGCCTGAAGATCCTCCCCCTCGAGGGAGGTGGGCCGGGAAAGTGGGGACAGGAAGTGGGGTCATCGCGTAATTGAAGTCGGTCCATCCTTCTTCTTGAAGCGCCGCGATCACCTCGCTGCGACTTCGTATCCCACGG
>JANORH010000310.1:0-7528 GCA_031415215.1 Alphaproteobacteria bacterium
TCTCATGAGCGGGGACGCAGGTTTCCATCAGGGGAAGGGTCAGGCCCACGGACATGGGGGGCCGTACGTTCGGTGGCGAGCCTTAACAGCGCGCTTTTCACATCGTCAAGCAACCGGGTCCATTCGCGCGTGATTACGCCCGTGCGGGCAATGATCACATAGTCGGTTCCCGGGGTCGCTATCAGGGGTAAAATCTGACGGGCGGCTTCGCGCATGCGGCGTTTCGCGCGGTTGCGCTGCACCGCGCCCCCTATGCGTTTGGTGGCGGTAAAGCCGACCCGCACCAGAGCGTCATCATCCTCGCGAGGGCGGGCCTGCACAACAATGGCACCCCGTGCGCAGTAAGGCGCTTTCGCACAGGCGAGGAACTCGCTGCGCTTGGTCAGTTTGCGGATGAGGCGTTGGGCGTCCGTCACGCGGACACCTTAACTCAAAGCCGGTCTTAGGCGCTCAGGCGCTTGCGGCCCTTGGCGCGGCGGCGCGCCAGGATCTTCTGACCATTCTTCGTGGACATGCGAAGGCGGAAGCCGTGACGGCGCGCGCGCACCAGGCGGGACGGTTGAAAAGTGCGCTTCACGGGGAAAGCTCCGGGGTCGAAAATCGAGCGGCGGTGGATAGGGGATGGGCGGGTGTGTGTCAACCACCGCGACTCTGGTCTCTAGGTCAGCGTCAGCACCACCGGCCCGTTCCGGGTGGCCACCAGGGTATGTTCATACTGAACCGTCGGCTCGCCGCCCGGTGGACGCAGTGTCCAGCCGTCGCCGGTGTCCTCCACCCAGTCGGCACCTAGTGACAGGAACGGCTCCAGTGTGAACACCAGCCCCTCGGTGATCTTCCGGCGTTCAGACGGCTCGTTCCAGGTCGGGATTTCAGTCGGATACTCGTGCAGTGCGCCACCGACCCCATGGCTGGCCAGATTGCGGACCAGACTGTAGCCATTCTTTCGCGCAAACGCCTCGATCTGCCGCCCAGGCGCGGCCAGATCGCCTCCCGTGCGTACCGCGCGAATACCGGCCCAGAGTGCGCGACGACCGTCCCGGCACAGGCGCTCCACCCGCTTCGACACCGGCGGCACGGCAAAACTTGCGCCCGTGTCGCCGAAGAAGCCGTCCAGTTCCGCCGAGACGTCAATGTTGATCAGATCACCGGCCTTGATGGCGCGATCATCCGGAATGCCGTGCGCCACGTCCGGACCGATAGAGATGCAGGTCGCGCCCTGGAAGTTGTACGTCAGCTCCGGCGCCGACCGAGCGCCCTCCATTTCCAGCATTCGTCGCCCGATGGCGTCCAGTTCCCGCGTCGTGATCCCGGGCTGCAGCGCAGCGCCCATCGCCTGCAACGTGCGGGCTACCAGCTGGCCAGCGGCCTTCAGCTTTTCCAGTTCGCCGTCGTTACTGATGGTCATGGTTCGGGTTCCTACAAATCCGGTCGGATGATCGTCTTGCCCACCACCTTGCGCTGGGCGAGGGTTTCGAAGGCGGCGCGCCATTCGCTCAACGGATACTCGGCGTCGACGCGGGGTTTGACCAATCCCTCTTCAGCCAGCTTCCAGATCGCCTCGTTGTTCTCCCGGCCCTTGCGGGGGAACTGGCGGCCGTATTCGCCGGCGCGGACGCCCATCAGCGAGATACCCTTGATCAGGGCGATATTGACCGGCATCACCGGCAATCGGCCCGACGTGAAGCCGATCGACAAGATCCGCCCCCCAAACGCTATGCAACGAATGCTCTCGTCGAACACATCGCCGCCCACGGGGTCGTAGATCACGTCCGCGCCCTTGCCGCCGGTGATCTCCTTGACCCGCTCGCGAAAGCCGCCGGTGACATTGACCGTGGCATCAACGTCATACTCTGCCGCGATCACCGCCAGCTTCTCGTCCGAGGCCGACGCCGCAATCACCTTGCAGCCCATGAGCTTGGCGTAGTCCACCGCCGCCAGCCCCACGCCGCCCGCCGCGCCGTGCACCAGCACCCATTCGGTGGGCTGGGCGTCCGCACATCGCTTCAGCGCCACATAGGCCGTTAGGTAAGCCACCGGATAGCCGGCCGCCTGGCCGAATGTCAGGTTCGCAGGTTTGCGCCTCAGCCCCTCGACGGGAACGATGGCGAATTCCGCAAACCCACCCCGGCCGCCGCAAACCACCGCCTCGCCCACTGCAAAACTGATGACGCCCTGGCCCAGCTTGTCGACCTCGCCCGCCAGCTCCAGGCCGCCCACGAACGGCACCTCCGGCTTGTGCTGGTGCTCGCCCCGGGTCTGCATCAGGTCGGGAAAGTTCACCGCCGCCGCGCGCACCCGGATGCGCACCTGCCCCGGTCCCGGTTCCGGGGTGGGGATGTCCTTGACCACGCAGCCGGCGTAGTCGGCCTTCAGTTCCTCAACCACCAGAGCTCGCATCAGGCTGTCCGTCCTTCATAGTGCTGGCGGACCAGGCCCGCGATCTCGCGACACGCCGCATCCGCCGCCGGTACCGCGCCGGTGAACGACGCAAAACCGTGGCAGAGGCTGTCATAGGCGCGATAGACCGTCGCAACGCCCGCCTCGCGCAACCCCTGCGCATAGGCCGTACCCTGATCGATCAGCGGGTCGAACCCGGCTGTTGCTACAATCGCCGGGGCCAGCCCGGTCAGGTCGTCCTCCCGCGCTGGCGAAAGGCGGGGGTCCGCAGGATCAGCGTCCGCCGGCATGTAGTGACCCATGAACCAGTCCATCATCGCCCGGTTCAGCGGAAACGCCTCGGCATAGGTGGCCATCGACGGCGTTTCCGAAGCGACATCGGTGCAGGGATACATCAACAGCTGCATCACCGGCTGATCCTCGCCGCCGCGCTTCAGCTCCTGGCAGATGATCGCGGCAAAGCTGCCGCCCATGGAATCGCCACCGATGGCTACGCCGGTCGCGCCGTACGTCGCGGCCTGATCCCGCGCCCAGCGATAGGCCGCCAGCACATCCTCCAGCCCTGCCGGAAACCGGTGTTCCGGCGCCAGGCGATAATCCACCGACAACACTGGCGCCTGGGTGATCTGCGCCAGCAGGCTGCAGAAGCCATGGCTGGTATCCAGGGTCCCGATGACGCCGCCGCCCATGTGCGCCCAGACCATCAGCGGCGCAGACCCCTCCTGTCGCGCCGGTCGATAGAGGCGGGCGGGGATGTCACCAACAGCATCGGGAACGCTCAGCGTCGTGCAGGTCACGCCCCGCTCAAGACCGGCGGAGACAGCGGCCAGCCCCGCGATCTCGCCACGCCGAACGTCCTGCGGTGAAAGGCTCTTGATCGGCGGCGCATTGCGACCCTGCGCGGCCAGGAACTGCAAACGTGGATCGAGCGTACGGCCGCCCACATACGCCAACCCGCTGCCCGACATCAGCCGCAGGATCGGCGTGGGCAGCGACAGGATGGTCCGGGCGATGAAGCGTAGAATAGCGACAGACGCCATCAGACCTCGGCTCCGCGCAGGCCGTTCAACCCATTCAGGATCATCTCGACCGCGAATTCAGCGGCGGCAGTGGTGTCTATCGGCCGTCGCATCAGCATCTTGTCGCCGACCTCGCGGGCCACCGCGATACAGGCCGCCGCCATGTACTCGCTGTCGGAAGCCGGGCCGTGGCCACGCTGGATGGCGTCCTCGATGGCGTCTTTCACTTCGGCGAATACGGCGGCCATCTCCGGGGTTTCTCCCTGAACATGGATATGCGGTTCACCGGCCGGTCGCCGGGCCGCCCAGGTGGTGTGCTCGTCGGCCATGAATTTGAAATACGCGACGATGGCTTCACGGACGAAGGTGTCGAAATTACCCTTGTGACGCAGGGCCTTCAGGATCGGGGCAAATCGGCGCGCGCCGTCGTCGGCAAGCGCGGCGAACACCTCCTCCTTCGAGCGGTAGTAGTTATAGAAAGTGCCGGCCGCCAGGCCCGTACGCCGGATGATGTCGCGCACCGTGGCCGTCTCATAGCCCAGCTCGCCGAACACTTCGCGCGCAGCATCCAGGATCGCCAGCCGGTTCTGGGCCTTGGTCTGTTCGCGCTTGCCAACGGAAATTGAAGCGTCGTCCGGCATCATACTCGACTTACAAAAGTGACGAGCGTCATTCTTTCGGGTGTTGAGCGCGGGGGCAAGCGTTAATGGCGATGGGTTCCCTGGTGCCGCGCCAACTGTACCATCACGCCCTCAATAGGTCGGACACGGCCGTCGCGCATCCAACCCGCAACCAGATCGAGGTATCCTGTTGCCAGTCGGACATGGGAGACCCCCTCCGACTGGAATTCCTCGACAATTCCGTGATCGGCTTTCGGAAAGACGGCAACGGCCAGCGTCGCATTCTGTGCCTGAATCTCGGTCAGGATCTGCAGTGTCCGCACGCTCGGTGCGCTATGGTCGTCGCCTCCTAGGACCCACAGCTGCCGCGTCCGCAGCCCCGCGATCACGGGGCGCGGCTCATACTCAAAACTGACCCCAAGGTCTGCCTTGGGCGCAATCTGGCGCGCCAGCTGAGATGGCATTCGGACCAGCAAACCCGTAAAGCCGTCATTGCCGATGGACTTCAGCCAGGGGGCCTTGGCGTACTTGATTTTCAGCGCGTCCAGGCGTTCCCAACCTGTCGTCCAGTGCGATTTCGCCACGTCTGCTGCGGCGGATTGCAGCTCAAGGGCCTCGGCCAGGTCTGTCGGGCCAAAGCCAGCGGCCTGCAGGTCCTGGACCAGTTCATCGCGGTCTTCGGCGGTAACACCTTCGGCCAGACCATATCCCACTGCCACAAAGTCGACGGGCTCCAGGGTCGCGGCCAATGGTGCGACCCAGCCCCCCTGGCTAAGGCCCAGCAGGCCCACCCTCGTCGTGGAGCCAACCCGGCGGCGGACTTCTCGAACCGCCGCCGCGACATCGGCGGCCCGCAGGTGAAAGTTCGCGGTCTGTGCACCGGCCGAGCCGCCGGTCCCACGCTTGTCCAGCATGAACACGCCGACGCCGCGCAGGGGCAGAGCATATTGCCAGTAGGTACGGTCTATCGAGGGTGTCTGGTCCGAACCGTGTACATAGATCGCGACCTGTTGCGGAGCGGCGGCACCTGCCGTCACCAGCTTTCCCGTCTGGCGCAAACCGTTGCTATCGAAGGACACCAGTGTCTCGTTGAACTTGATGCGGCGTAGAGTTACAGCGCTGCGGTCGCCCCTCGTGAGGCGTGGCGCGCTGTCACACTGCGGAAACGACAGGCGGATGGGCGGGCGTGGTGCCGTCTCGATGAAGTCGCCGCCCTCAATCTGCCGAAGTGTCCCGCGCTCGCCGTCGGGCATCAGGTAGCGAAGGCCGGACTTGTCCCCGGGTGTCAGGATCAACGCGCCGCCGCCTGGCATCTCGTACGCGCCAATCCGGCAGGCACAATTGTCCGGCACCGGCGCGCTTGGAGCCGAGGTAGGCAGCGCAATTGTCAGTGCGAAAACCAGAACACGGAGCTGGACCATACCGCCAGTACGCCACGCTGCCCGGAGGGTCACAAGGGCAGCGCGGATACCTTACGAATTTGTCACACCGTCCGCTGCGCCCGATCCTTTTCGTTGGCACCCTTGATGGCGTTGCGGGCGGCTTCCCACTCGGCGTCGCCCCACTCTGACAGACGGTTGAACCCGCCACCGCCCTGCAGGTGGCCACCGCCATCGATGGCGATGGTCTGGCCGTTGATGTAGGCCGAGCCGGGGTCCAGCAGATAGACGGCCATATTGGCCAGTTCGCGCATCTCGCCATTGCGGCCCAACGGAATGGTCGGATCCGGCTTCTTGGGCGGGGCACCGTCGGTGGCTTCGGTGCTGCCGGGATTGAGCCGCGCCCAGGCGCCCTCTGTCGGGAAGGGGCCCGGCGCAATGGCGTTGAGGCGGATACCGCGCCCGCCCCACTCTACAGCCAGTGACTGGGTCATGACATTGAGGCCCGCCTTGGACATGGCCGACGGCACCGTGAACGGCCCTCCATGCCAGACCCAGGTGGTCAGGATCGAGATCACCGAGGCGTGCTTGCCTTCCGCCAGCCAGCGTTTGCCCGCGTCGAGGGTCACGAAGAACGAGCCCCTGAAGACGATGTTGGCGATGGCGTCAAAGGCCTTGGGCGACAGGTCCTCGGTCCGACTGATGAAGTTGCCTGCCGCGTTGTTGACCAGGCCGGTCAGTGCGCCGTCGGCCCAGATGGTGTCCATGGATTCGTGGATCGCCTCGGGTACCCGGATGTCGCAGGCCATGCCGATGCACTTGCCGCCGGTGGGGTGGGCGTCCATCAGTTCCTTGGCCGTGCCCTCGATGACGCTGCCGCGCCGGCCCCAGATATAGACGTCGGCGCCCATCATCACGCAGGCCTCTGCCATCACCTTGCCCAGGCCCGTGCCGCCGCCGGTGATGAGGATCCGCTGACCCTTCATCAAGCCGGGTTTGAACATCATGTCGTCCATGGTCAGTTCGGCCATCGTCAGGCTCCTTGAGGGTTTTCCGGGTACCATTCGGACGCCCTGACGCAGCGGCGGTCAACTGTCGGTTCAGCCAGAAACGAACGTCGGGTCCACCCGCCGGATGAATTCCATGGCCGCCGCCGGCGCGCGCACCTTGCCCTCGTGGATCACGAAGGCATAGACGTCGCGCGGGCCCTCAGGCGGGCCGGTGCGATCCAGCGGCGTAAAATCCCCCGGAACCTGACCCTGGGCGTAGGCCCCGAACCGGTCGGCCCAAAGGTCGAGATCCTTGGCCTCGTATCCGGTCGAGATGTCGTCCGAGGCCGAGATCAGCCGCAGATAGACGAAATCGGCGGTGACATCGGGGATGAAGGCGTACTTCTCGCTCTCGGATTGGCAGATCGCCAGATTCCGCTCGCGGCAGAGGCCGATGAACTTCGGGTCTGCAAAGGTGGCGTTGCGCACCTCGATGACGTGCCTGAGCGGAAGCCCGTCGAGGGTCTGCGGCAGCAGGTCGAAGAACCCCGCGAAATCGTCGTAGTCGAATTTCTTGGTGGCCATGAACTGCCAAAGGATCGGTCCCAGCCGGTCGCCCAGTTCGGTCAGCCCCTGGTTCAGGAAGATGTCCATCGAGGGCCTGGCGTCGGTGAGCACCTTGCGATTGACGCAAAACCGCGACGCCTTGACCGCGAACTTGAATCCCGCCGGCGTCGCCTCGCGCCACTTGGCCCAGCTGTCCGGCTTGAAACTGGAATAGTAGGTACCGTTGATCTCCAGGGCCGTCAGGTGGCGCGACGCATAGGCCAGCTCATCGGCTTGCCGCAGGCCTTTTGGATAGAAAACGCCCCGCCAGGGCTCAAAGGTCCAGCCACCGATGCCGCAGCGGATCTTGCCGGATTGGGTCATGGGGACGGCTCCTCAGTCGGGGCCCGTGGTATCGTTTTGTCGCGCGGTTCTCAAGATGTTCTGCGCCACATTACCCCTTTTTCTCGTCATCCCCGGCCTTGTGCCGGGGATCCATGGTCCGATTGTCGCTAAGTTGTGGGGTGGGCCGCGCAGCGCGGCCCTCGACTGCGACCGCCGCCGGGCGCGCTTCGATG
>JANORH010000311.1:0-3240 GCA_031415215.1 Alphaproteobacteria bacterium
GGGTTTTGTTCTTGTTGTTGGGTTTGGGGGTTTTTTGGCCCCCCATCCGCTCCCCGCTTTTCCCGCCCCCCCCGCGCCGCCCCCCGGGGGGGGGGGGGGGGGGGGCGCTGCGCCCCCCCACGGAGGGGGTGGCGCATAGAGCCCCCTCCACCGCTTCGCGGTCCCCCTCCCCCGCACTCTTCGGTGCGGGGGAGGAGCAATTCCTCCTCGCCCGCCTCGACACCGTCCTGGAAGACAGCGTCCGGGTCCACCAGCGCGCCGACGTGCCCTACGGCCTGTTCCTGTCGGGCGGGATCGACAGCGCCGCCATCGCCACGATCATGGCGCGGCTCAACACCCGGCCCGTCACCGCGCTCACCTGCGGCTTCGACGCTCCCGGTGCCAAAGACGAGCGTGGTCAGGCCGAAAAGGTCGCCCGCGCTCTCAACCTCGACTGGCGCGAGACCACGTTCGGCGAGGCCGACTTCTGGCGCATCCTGCCGGAAGTCGCCTGGGCACTGGACGACCCGACAGCGGACTACGCTACACTGCCCACCTGGAAACTGGCCGAGGCCGCGAAGGGCACACTCACCGTCGTCCTCACTGGCGAAGGCGGCGACGAACTGTTCGGCGGCTATGGCCGCTACCGCCGCGCCTTGCGACCCGCCTGGCTGGGGGGCCGGCCCGCCGAACCCCGCAGTACGAGCCCTGAGGTGCTGGCCGCCTGGCGCGAGGCCGCCCGTGCGCCCCAGGGTGCCACACCTTTGCAGGCCGCCCAATGGGCCGACATCGTGACCTGGCTGCCGAATGACCTATTGCTGAAACTGGACCGCTGCCTGATGGCCCACGGCCTTGAGGGCCGTACGCCGTTCCTCGATCCTGAGGTTGCCGCCTTCGCCTGGCCCCTGCCCGACCGCCTGAAGGTGCGCGGCGACTACGGAAAGTGGCTGTTGCGCAAATGGCTGGAGCGCACCTGCCCCGCCGCCGACCCCTGGGCGAAGAAGCAGGGCTTCACCGTCCCGGTCGACACCTGGATCGCGCCACGCGCTGCCGATATCGCTGTGAACCTTGGCAAGGTGGAAGCTGTCCGCCGCCTGTTGGGCGACGACGCCGCAGCCCGGATGCAGACGCCGGGCGCAGGGCGTTGGCCACTGTTGTTCTTCGCGGTCTGGGCCATGATCCACATGGAGGGTGCGACCCCGAAGGACGCGCTGGCGGCGATCTGCCCGGACTGACGGCTGGCCTAACTGCCGAAGATCCAGTCGCCAGTCAGGCTGGCCTGCTGCACGCCCACCAGCACCATCTGCGTGCCGCCCGTCAGGTCGATGACCACGTCGGCGCCAACCTGGCTGACGGTGTAGGCCCCCAGCACGAACACCCGATCACCCTCGACGCGGCTGAAGTCGGTCACCCTGTCGAGGCCGGCACCGGAGAAAGTGTGGAAGGTGTCCGCGCCCGTGCCGCCGGTCAGGGTGTCCGAACCCCGATCCCCCGAGACGAAATCGTTGCCAGCACCGCCCATGACGACGTCATTGTCCTTGCCACCGCGCACCACGTCGATGCCGTCGCCGCCGGAGAGCGTGTCGTCGCCCGTGTTGCCGTTCATGATGTCGAGACCGCCGCCACCGCTCAGGCTGTCTGCCCCGGCGAAGCCCTCCAGCAGGTCGTTCAGCGCCGCCCCCGTCAACACGTCGGCCCCGCCCAGGAACACCTGCAGGTTGGAGAAGTCTGGCGGACCCGCCCCGTAGGGTAACGAAAAGTCTGTAAGCGAAATCAGCGTTTGGTTGTTGAGATCGACGCGCATACTGGTGAACGCTCCGCCCGTCGGGAAGCCACCGAGGAGGGTGAACGTCCCGCCGAAGATCACATCCAGCGTGCCGTTGATCGTACCTGAAATCGTCGCCCGGATGGCCAGCGTCGTGGCATTCGACGTTACGATGGATGTTGCGCCGACTGTCAGCGAGGCGATGTCGCCGAAACTGACGGTGTTTGAGCCCGGATTGTAGGAAACAACGGCCACTGATTGATCCTCTTGCGCGTCGCGAGACATGACGTCAGCCACCAGTCGCACTCGTATGGCGCGGCGCGATTGGACCAACATCCTTCAGTGCCGCGCTGGCAGGTCGGGTGCCTCCCCCATTTGGGGGCGTCGGGGTGATCCAGAGGTGCATGCTGACAGTTTGCTGTCAGCAGTCCTGTGCGCAGATATGGCAGTCTCATCCGGGAGCGCTTAAGTTGGACACCATGTCCCGTACCGCCGAACCTGCGGGCGTCGCCGATATGTCCGCGACGTTCGACTACGACGAAAACACCATGCCCATGCTCTGGAAGCCGCACCGTCCGGCGCGCCCGGAGAAGAGCGAGGGCGGGCGGCCGTTCAAGCTGGTCTCGGCCTATGACCCGGCCGGCGACCAACCGACCGCGATCCGTGAGCTGGTGGGCGGCATAGGTGGCGGCGAGCGCGATCAGGTGCTGTTGGGGGTCACCGGCTCCGGCAAGACCTTCACCATGGCCAAGATCATCGAGGAGACCCAGCGACCCGCCCTGATCCTGGCACCCAACAAGACGCTGGCCGCCCAGCTCTACAGCGAGTTCAAGAGCTTCTTCCCCGAGAACGCCGTCGAATTCTTCGTAAGCTACTACGATTATTATCAACCCGAGGCCTACGTCCCCCGGACCGACACCTACATTGAGAAGGACTCATCGATCAACGAGCAGATCGACCGGATGCGCCACTCGGCCACCCGCGCCCTGCTGGAACGCGACGATGTGATCATCGTGGCCTCGGTTTCCTGCATCTACGGCATCGGCTCGGTGGAAACCTATTCCGCCATGACCCAGGATCTGGTCGTGGGCCAGCCCTATGATCTGCGCGCCATCATCGCCGAACTGGTGGCGCAGGCCTTCCGCCGCAACGATCAGGCGTTTCAGCGTGGCTGCTTCCGGGTGCGCGGCGACAGCCTTGAGGTTTGGCCCGCCCACCTTGACGACCGCGCCTGGCGCTTTTCCTTTTTCGGCGAAGACCTTGAATCCATCACCGAGTTTGATCCCCTTACCGGGGCAAAAACCGATAATTTCAAACAGATCCGCATCTACGCCAACAGCCACTACGTCACCCCGCGCCCCACCATGAAACAGGCCATCATCGGCATCAAGGCCGAGCTGCGGCAAACCCTTGATCTGATGGTGTCCAACGGCAAACTGCTGGAGGCCCAGCGGCTGGAGCAACGCTGCACCTTCGATCTGGAAATGCTGGAGGCC
>JANORH010000312.1:0-1925 GCA_031415215.1 Alphaproteobacteria bacterium
ACCGCGACGCCACCGACGACAAGGTGACGATCGAGGCCGCCGAGGCGATCAAGAAACACGGTGTCGGCGTCAAGTGCGCCACCATCACGCCGGACGAGGCCCGGGTGAAGGAATTTGGCCTCAAACAGATGTGGAAGTCGCCGAACGGCACGATCCGCAACATCCTGGGCGGCGTGGTCTTCCGCGAGCCGATCATCTGCCAGAACGTGCCAAGACTGGTCCCCGGCTGGACCCAGCCAATCATCATCGGTCGCCATGCTTACGGAGACCAGTACCGCGCCACCGACTTCCTCGTGCCCGGCCCCGGCACCATGACCCTGACGTGGAAGGGCGACAACGGCGAGACCATTGAGCGAGAGGTGTTCAAGTATCCCACCGCCGGGGTGGCGCTGGCCATGTACAACCTCGATGATTCGATCCGCGACTTCGCCAAGGCCAGCTTCGCCTACGCGCTGGCACGGAAGTACCCGCTGTACCTCTCAACCAAGAACACCATCCTCAAGGCCTACGATGGCCGCTTCAAGGACATCTTCCAGGAGGTCTATGACGCCTCCTTCGCTGATCAGTTCAAGGCTGCTGGCTTGATCTACGAACACCGGTTGATCGACGACATGGTGGCGTCGGCGATGAAATGGTCGGGCGGCTACGTCTGGGCCTGCAAGAACTACGACGGCGATGTCCAGTCCGATACCGTGGCCCAGGGCTTCGGCTCGCTGGGCCTGATGACCTCGGTGCTGATCACGCCCGACGGCAAGACCATGGAGGCCGAAGCCGCCCACGGCACCGTCACCCGCCACTATCGCCAGCACCAGAAGGGCGAGAGCACGTCCACCAACTCCATCGCGTCGATCTTTGCCTGGACGCAGGGCCTCAAGCACCGCGCGATGCTCGACGGCAATCCCGAGCTGGACCGGTTCGCCGACATTCTGGAAAAGGTCTGCGTCTCCACCGTCGAGAGCGGCTCCATGACCAAGGACCTGGCCCTGCTGGTCGGAGACACGCAAGGCTGGCTGACCACCGAGGGCTTCCTCGACAAGGTTGCCGCGAACCTGGCGAAGGAACTGGCGGCGTAGCCTCCAGATTCGTTCTTGTTTTGTTTTCCACGCTGCGTTAGCTTCGGCGCAAGAGGAGAACGCGCATGACCATTGGATACGTGACGATCGGCACAGACGACGTGGAGGCCGCCACACCCTTCTTCGACGCGACATTTGGCGCGCTGGACTACCAGCGCAGCACCCCGTTTCCGGGCTGGATCTTCTACGGCCCCGAGGGGGCTGAGATGAGCATCGGCATCTGCAAGCCCTATGATGGCGAGGCCCCGCGCGCCGGCAACGGCATCATGGTGGCGCTGACGGCGCAGACCCAGGATCAGGTCAAGGCCGCGCACGCTGCGGCGCTGGCCCACGGCGGTTCTGACGAAGGCGGACCCGGATTTCGTCCTCCTGAGGCGACCAGCGGTTTCTACGCCGCCTATTTCCGCGATCCCGTTGGTAACAAGTACTGCGTGTTCCTGACGAGTTAGCCCGCCAGGGCCGCTTTCACTGCCGCAAGGCCTTCCTCAGCCTTTGAAGCGTCGGGCGCACCGCCTTGGGCGAAGTCCGGGCGGCCGCCTGCGCCCTGCCCGCCCATGGCCAGCACGCCAGCTTTCGCCAGTTCCGCCGCGTTGAAGCGGGCTTGCGCCGCACCGTTCACGGCCACGGTCATGGCGGCCTTGCCGTCGGCCACACCGACCAGCGCGATCACGCCATCGGGAACCTGCTTGCGGAATGCCTCGGCGATCGGACGCAGGTCCTTGCCGCCAACCCCCTCCATCACCCGGGCCAGTACCAACACACCGCCGACATCCTCGGGCCCCGCCGCAGCGCCGCCACCACCACCCATGGCCAGTTGACGCTTGGCGTCGCCGAGCTCCTTCTCAAGCTTGC
>JANORH010000313.1:0-4796 GCA_031415215.1 Alphaproteobacteria bacterium
CGGATCGAAGGAGGTCAAGGAAGGCGAGATGATCAAGATCCTCGAACGCCTGGGTCTGGCGTTCGGCGCCGACACCAACGCCTCCACCGGGTTTTCCGAAACAATCTACAAGCTGGACCTGCCGCGCACCGATGCCGAGACCGTCGACACGTCGATCAAGCTGCTGCGCGAGGCGGCCTTCAACCTGACCATTGATCCCTCGGCAGTGGATCGTGAGCGGGGCATCGTGCTGTCGGAGGAACGCTCGCGCGCCTCACCCGGTTATCGGGTGTTTACCACCCGATCCGAATTCCTGCTCAAGGGCCAGCGCCTGCCCACCCGCCTGCCCATCGGCAAGGTCGAGGTGCTGAAAACCGCCCCCGCCAGCGCGATCCGCGCCTACTACGACCAATGGTACCGCCCGGAGCGGGCCGTCTTCGTTGCGGTCGGCGATTTCGATGTCGATGCCATGGAGGCCAGGATCAAGGCGGCCTTTACCGGATGGACCGCCCGGGCGCCCGCAACGCCCGAGCCCGACCCCGGCCCCGTCGCACCCCGCCAGGCAGAGGCAAAGCTGGTCGTCGACCCGGGGGTCACCCAGACCCTGCAGGTGGTCTGGATCAGCCCGCCGGACCTCGCGCCCGACACAACGACCAAACGTCGTAGCGACCTGATCCAGAATCTGGGGCTGGCGGTCCTGAACCGCCGGTACTCCGCCATCGGACGCGGCGCCAATCCCCCGTTCCAGGGCGCGGGCGCCTACAAGGGACCGCAGGAAAACGCCGCCGAGATCGCCACCATCGGCGTTTCGGCCGACCCCGGTCGCTGGCGCGAGGCGCTGGCGGCGGTAGAGCAAGAGCAGCGCCGGATCGTGCAATACGGCGTCCGCCAGCAGGAACTTGACCGCGAAATCGTCGAAATCCGCGCCAGCCTGAAGGCCGCCGTCGCTGGCGCCGCCACCCGCCGCCCCGGCGAACTTGCCGACGACCTTGTGGGCTCACTCTCCGACGACAGCATTGTCACCGCACCCACCGACGATCAGGTCGCCTTCGAGGCCGCCGTGAAGGATTTGCAGGCCGAAACCGTCAACACCGCGCTCAAGACCATCTTCCAGGGACAGGGTCCGCTGGTATTCATGGCGTCGCCCACGCCGGTCGAGGGTGCCGAAGCCGCCATACTGGCCGCCCTCACCGCCTCGCAAAAGGTACCGCTGACCGCCTCACTCGCCGACGCCAGCATCACTTGGCCCTACGAGCGCTTTGGCACGATGGGCAAGGTCGTTGAGCGGCGGGAGGTCAAGGATCTCGGGACCACCTTCGTGCGGTTTGCGAACGGCGCACGGCTCAGCATCAAGCCGACCACCTTCCGCGACGATGAGGTACTGGTCCGCGTCAACGTCGGCCGGGGCCTGCTGGGCCTGCCATCCGACCGTCAGAGCCCGCTCTGGGGTGCCAGCGCCCTCATCGAAGGCGGCCTCAAGAAAATCGGTGTCGAGGACATGGAGCGCACCTTGGCCGCCAAGGTCTACGGCGGCCGTTTCAGCGCCGCCGACGACGCGCTGGTCTTCTCGGGCGGCACCCGCACCCAGGATCTGCCGACTCAACTCCAGGTCCTGGCCGCCTTCGTCAGCGAACCCGCCTGGCGCGACGAAGCCTTTCAACGCGTCAAGACCGCCTACAAAACCGCCCACGACCAATACGAATCCACCACCGACGGCGTAATAGCCCGCGATCTGGCGGCGTTGCTGCACTCTGGCGACCGCCGCTGGACCTTCCCCAGCCGCGAGGACATCGCCGGCGCCAGCGTCAGCGGCATCAAGGCCGCCGTGGCGGCGGATCTGGCCTCCGGGCCTCTGGAGGTGGTGATTGTCGGCGATGTCACCGTCGATCAGGCCATTGCGGCCACCGCCGCCACGTTCGCCGCCCTGCCCCGCCGCGCGGAGCCGAAACCGCCGACCGTCGCCCAACGCGCTGTCGCATTCGCGCGCCCTTCGAAAGACCCGGTGGTTCTGACCCACAAGGGCCGGGCCGATCAGGCCGTCGGCTACATCGCCTGGCCCACCAGCGACTACTGGGCCGACCCGCAGCGGGCACGCGATACGGCGGTCCTGCGCGAGGTCATGAACCTGCGCCTCACCGATGAACTGCGCGAGAACCAGGGGGCCACCTATTCGCCGTCCGTCGGTTCCCAGCACAGTCTGGTCTGGACGGGCTGGGGCTACATCGCCGCCAATGTCGAGGTGCCGCCGGACAAGATCCAGAGTTTCTTCGATGACACCCAGAAGATCGCCGCCGACCTGACCGTGACCGACGTCTCCGCCGACGAACTGTCCCGCGCCAAAAAGCCCCGGATCGAAGCGCTACAGAAAGCCCAGCTGACCAACGGCTACTGGCTGGGCGAACTCTCCGGCGCCCAGGCCAACCCGCGCCGCCTGGACGTGATCCGCCAGCTGATCCCAGGCACCGAACGCATCACCGCCACCGACATCAAACGCGCCGCCCAGACGTGGTTCAAGCCGGAAGCGGCGTGGAAGCTGGTGGTGAGGCCGGCGGTGGAGGCGGGCAGGTGAACCCAAAAAGGCGGGACATCGGCCTAAGCCCCAAAGATCCAGTCGCTGGTGAGTGTGTTCATCGCCACGCCAACCAGGATCATCTGGCCGCCGCCTGTCATGTTGATGACGGTGTCGGCACCAACCTGCGCCACCGCAAGTTTACAGCGACACCTTACCCATACACCGACATGCCGCCGTCAACTTCCTGAACAGGACGCCACCCGCCCCTACGCCTTCACAAACACCCCATGCAAACTCACCGGCAGCACATGGTCCGACCGCCAGGTGCAGATCGGCCCCGCCGCGACCCGGCGCGCGTCAAACACATGCAACTCCGTCGCCTTGGCCTTGATGTTGACCGACGGCGCCATCAGCCAGCCGTCCAGTTCGTCCGAGCCGCCGGGCCGGACCACAAACACCGCCTCCTCCATCAGGTGCGTAGCCCCGAAGTCATAGGTGTCCGACTTGGCGGTCTTCCAGTCATAGGTCGCGACGCCGTGGAACAGCGGCACGCCCGGCGCAGTGGCCGTAGCGTGGATCGTGTACCGCCGCGTGTCGCCTGACCGGCGACCGTCGACGCGCGGGAACTCGGCCATCACGCCGGTGGGCTCCAGCGTCGCACGACCATCCGGCCGCAGGGTGACGAGGGTCAGGATCGAGGCGGGTTCCGGCTCATAGGTTCCCTTCATGAAGGCCTTGCCGTTCGCGGTGGCGAACCGCGAGTCCTCGGTCAGGCAGCCGTCGAACCGCAGCGTCCCATCGCTCTCCTCCCAGGCCGAGCCATAGTGGAAGGCGAAGAACGCAGGCAGCTCATAGATCCGCCGCTTGGTCAGGTCGGCCTTGTCCAGCACCAGCACCTTGGTGCCCATCTCGGGCCGCCAGCTGAAGCTGTCGGCGTAAGGCATCACCATCCTGTCCTGCACCCAGGGCTGAAGGATCAGGATCAGGTGGCGCCTGGTGGCGGTGAAGTCGTGGACATAGCTGGCCATCGGCAGCTTCACCATGTCCGCACCCTTCAGGGCCCCATCCGCAGACACCCGCCAGACAATCGCTTGAGACCCTGAAAGGCCCAGGCTCCACACATCGCCGCCGGGATCACGCCTCGGGTGCGCCAGATAGGGCATGTGCGCCAGGTCGTCGCGCAGGGTCTTCATGCCCTTGGTGGACAGGTCCCCGGGGTCCAGGGCGATCGGCGATCCGCCCTCCCAGAGCGCCCAGAGCTCGCCCCCCATCGACATCACCGAGATGTTGGCGGCATTCGTGTCGTCGGCGTTACGCACCTGCGCGCCGGGCTTGGAGGCGGTGCCAAAGCCCGGCTGGATCACGGCATTGGCGGCCGTTTCCAGGCGGCGCTTTGGGGTATCGATGAAACGCGCCTCCAGGGTCGCCGCGCCATCTGAGACGCGGAACGCCCGCATCAAACCATCACCGTCGAACCAGTGATCCACCGATCCGCCGGGCCGATGAAACTTGCCGGGGCCATTGCGATAGAGGCTGCCGGCCAGGCCCTCCGGCGCACGGCCATGAATGCGCTTCATCGGCGCGCGCGGCAGGTCCGCATCCAGATCACCAAAGGCGACCTGCCAGTTGATCCCGGACGCAGCGCCCTGGCTAAGTTGGGCCGCAGCCTGGGCCAGTTCCGGGGTCAGGATGGCCGATGCCGCGACACCGGAAAAGCCCTGCAGGATTTGACGACGGTTCATGCGTGAGCTCCGGCTCAATCGATGGTGATGGCGTGGGTGTTGTCGCCGGCCTTGACCTCAAAGCTGGCGTCAGCCCACTTGGCGGGGCCCATATTGCCGACCGCATTGTTGGAGAATGCAAAGGGCTCGGACGGGATGCCGAAGGGATTGGCATTCATCTTGCCGTCGCCGTTCACATCGTGAAACGCCTTGATCGCATAGCGACCGGGAG
Organism: Alphaproteobacteria bacterium; assembly: GCA_031415215.1. Lineage (GTDB taxonomy): Bacteria > Pseudomonadota > Alphaproteobacteria > Caulobacterales > Caulobacteraceae > Phenylobacterium. The sequence goes on from JANORH010000313.1 coordinate 4,445, forward strand.
CCAAACCGGTGAACACTTGACTTGCCGCATTGGTCGACACCGGCAGCATACCCTGGGCGCTGGCCGGTGCCTTGTCGTCATAGGCCGCCTCGCTGTTCACCACCGTGAACAGGATCGCCCCCGTGGGGGCCTTGATGCCGCTGAAAGTGATGGTAAGGCTCGAGGCCTCGGCGGCGCGAAGGGCTGGCGTCAGGGCCGCCATTCCGACGATCAGGCTAAGGACGAGAGGCAGGGTCTTCACGGGTCAACTCCACGGTTTGGCTTGGTGTGACCTGACCCTAGAACCGATTTCGGTGGCCGCATTCCCGGATGCGCAAACTGTCGCCTGGAGTACGCCAACGGCAACCGGTGC
>JANORH010000314.1:0-6467 GCA_031415215.1 Alphaproteobacteria bacterium
CCCGCACGCTTTCGATCCGCGCCTCGATCTCGGCGCGCATGGCGACGGGGTCGGCGGCCTCGGCCAACTGGCGCTTGTAGGCGGCCTCAATCCCGCCCTCTGGCGGAATGCCGCCCACATCCGCCGCCGGCCACACGACCCGGGCTGAAGCACCAGCCCTGGGTGACGCATAGTTGTTGCCGGCCACGCCGAAGCTGCGACGCACGATGACCGTGAAGATCGGAACGCTGACCTGGGCAAAAGCGATCATCCACTCGCCACCCTTGCGAATGGTGCTGGCGATCTCGTGCTCGATGCCAACAGCAAAGCCTGGGTTGTCCACCAGGTTGACCACCGGCAGGTGGAACAGGTCGCAGAGATCCAGATGCCGCTTCAGCTTGTCGCAGCCGTCGGCGGTCAGGGCACCGCCGTTCTCATGTCGACTGTCCGAGGCGATCACCCCCACCGCATGGCCGTTGAAGCGCGCCAGCCCGACAATCTGGTCGCTACCCCACAGCGCGCCGATCTCGAAGAACGAGCCCGCGTCAGTCATCAACCGGATCGCACGGCGCATATCGAAAGTAGCGGTCCGTTTGCGCGGAACGATCGAGAACAGCTCCTCCTCGCGCCGGTCGGAGGGATCGTCCGTGGTGGCGACGGGCGGGGCGTCATAGACGCTGGCCGGCAGGTAAGAGAGGAACCGCTGTGCCATGCGGATGGCTTCGTCCTCGCTCTCCGCCAGATTATCGACCGAGCCATTGCGGCAGTGAATGCGCCAGTCCCCCAGATCCTCCTTTGTGACCTCGTAGCCCATGGCGTGGCTCACCACCGGCGGCCCGGCCACGAACAGCTGGGCGGTGTCGCGGACCATCACCGAGAAATGGCCCAGCACCGCCTTGGCGGCACCAAGCCCGACAACGCTGCCCAGCAGCACATTGACCACCGGCACCGTCGTCAGTTGCTGGGCGTAGAGACTGCTGCCCAGGTGTCCCGGCAGGAACGACCCTCCGCCGCCCGACACCCGAGGCTTGCCTGCGGTGATAGCGCCGGAGCTTTCGCGCGCCGCTGCCTCGACCTTGTCCTGTTGTGGTACCATCGAGGCAACACTCCCGCCGCCGGACGAGCCGTCCAGCAGCCGCACCGACGGACAGCGGTATTCGATAGAAAGCTCGTCCAGATAGCGGCTCTTCTGTCCGATGGCGCCGTCCGAATGGCCACCACGCGAGGTGAAGTCATCGGCGCAGACCACCGCACGTCGCCCTGAAAGGCTACCCCAACCACCCACGTGGTTAGCCGGAGTGAAGTCGACTACACCGCCGTCGCTGTCATAACTGGCGAAGCCCGCCAGACTGCCAACCTCGCGGAAACTGCCCGGATCCAGCAGCAGGCCGATGCGTTCGCGGCAGGTCAACTTGGCGCGGTTGCGCTGACGTATCACGCCAGGGTCGGTCGAGCCCGGCGCGAACCGGGCATGGGCGATAGCCTGTAAGCCGGCCACCTGCGCCATCATCGGTGCCCACCCATCTGCACTGTCGGCCTGCCGGGTGGCTCGCGTCGCGGCGTCTTCTGACGGCGCGATAACCGCCAGCACCTGACCCGGCGATACGGTCGCGCCAACATCGGACGTCAGGGCCGTGATCCGGCCAGCGCAGGGCGCGGTAACGGAGGTCTCCATCTTCATGGCGCTGATCACCATCAGGGTGTCGCCCGCCGAAACCATGGTGCCGACCGTGACCGAGATCTCCAGCAAGCCGCCGCCCATCGGCGCTTCGATACCCTCCTCGCCGCCGCCCACGGGCAGCGAGGTCCCTGTCGGCGGGACCAGACGACCGCGCGCAGAGCCAGCCGTCTGTTGCGCCAGCAGGGCCACCGCACCCACGGGTTTCGCGCTCTGTCCGCCACCGGGCGCAGCCAGGCCCGGCTGTTCCAGCAGCAAGGTGGTGCGCGCGTCGCCGGCAGCGACCGACGGCTCGGCCAGGATCGCCTGCAATTGCTCCAGATTGGTCGGCAGGCCCGCGATATGAAACTCCGCCAGCGCGCCTCGGGTGCGCGCCACGGCAGAGACCAGTGTTCCGCTGGAATTCGACCGCCCGATGACCTTGGCGAACATCGGATCAAACTGCGGTGGCGGAACCAGGCCAAGGTAGCCGCATCCGTCGACGCGGACCCCTGGCCCGGCGGGCTCCTTATAGCCGCTGAACGTGCCGGACCCGACCGCGGTGACCCGGGCCTGCACCGCATATCCTCGCGTCGGAGGCGGCGTGGCGAGACCCAGCTCAGCCAGCGTGGCACCTGCGGCAATCCGGAACTGGATCTCCACCAGATCGACGCCTGTAACCTCCTCGGTCACCGTGTGCTCGACCTGTATGCGCGGATTGCATTCGATAAAGTGGTGAGCGCCCGTCTCCGGGCTCACCAGAAATTCAACCGTTCCGGCGTTCAGATAGCCGCCAGCCTTCGCGAGGCGCAGCGCGTCATCCAGGATACGCGACCGCAGCCCGGGCTCCAGGCCAGCCGCCGGCGCGATCTCGATCACCTTCTGGTGGCGAAGCTGCACCGAGCAGTCACGCTCCCACAGATGAACCACATCGCCGTTGGCGTCTGCCAACACCTGCACCTCGATATGCCGCGGTCGCTGAATGGCCTTTTCGAGGAACAGCGTGGCGTCGCCGAACGCCGCCTCGGCCTCGCTGCGGCACCGGGCAAAGGCTTCCGCCATCTCGCCGTCCGCCGCGACCAGGCGCATCCCACGCCCTCCGCCTCCCGCCGCAGCTTTCAGCATAACGGGATAGCCCAGGGTCGCGGCGACCTTCATCGCGATCTGGACGGACTTGAGTGCGCCCTCACTGCCCGGAACGGTCGGCACACCTGCCGATTTAGCTAGCTCTCGTGCAGCCACCTTGTCGCCAAACAACGCCAGCGCCGCAGGACCCGGGCCGATGAAGGTCAGTCCGGCCGTCTGGCATGAACGGGCGAAGGTGGCACTCTCGGAGAGGAACCCATATCCGGGGTGCACACAGTCGCAGCCGCTTTCGACAGCCACCGCCACCAACGCCTCGGCGTCCAGATAGGCTGCCACCGGATCGCCACCGATGCCGCCAATCGCGCGGCTTTCGGTCGAGACGCGTGTGTGCAGGCCAAGGACATCGGCCGGTGCGAAGACGCTGACGCTTTCGATGCCGAGACCGGCTGCGGCCCGCGCGATGCGAATGGCAATCTCGCCCCGGTTGGCGATCAGAACACGTTTGAACATCCGATATCTCCCCCAGGGCGTGGCCGCCTCTCGCCCTTGCGGGTTGGGCGGCTCCGGCTTCAGGGCGATCATGTCGCTTCAGTCGGGAGGACGCCAGTAGGGGATGCGCTACTGGGCCGTATCAGTCGCGGCCCGGTGTCTTCAGCACCTCGATGTCGCCGGCATAGCCGATGGTCCGGACCCGGGCGACCAGTGCCTCAACCTCAGACAGCGGTGGGGCCACGGTTCGGGTGAAGATGTAGACGTTTTCAAAGCCGGGCTCGGCCGAGATATGCCACTCGCCAGCGGGTCCTGCGGCGATGATCCGATAGGTGCGAACCGGCCGGAAGGGGCCAAATCGATACTTCACCTCCAGCGCGGCGTTTTGGCCGGGGTCCGTTAGGGTCCCGATGCCGGCGATGGCGGTTGCCTTGCCCTGGGGACCGCCCTTCAGACACGCGTCACGCACCGTAATGCGGCCGTTGGCGTCGCGGCCATGCTCGGTGGTGGCGTACTCGCAGCCTCGCGTCAGGCTGGTGGGCGTACGGGCCTGTTCGTACCACATGCCCTTATAGAAGCTGGCAGCGTCCAATGGTCCCGCTGTCGGCGGATCGACCGGCGCACCCTTCGGGCCCGTGGCGAACACCGGCGCGGCGAACGCCGCAAAGACTGTGGCGCTGGTCAAGCAGATCAGAAACAGGCGCATTCGGATTCCCGGGTGATGTCGAAGTCAGACTTGGACCCACAAAGACACGCGATCTGAGGCACCCTTGTGGCAATTCTCCCTCAGGTCGGCCTGACGATATGCCCTTCGTCCGGCTGCATCCGGCCCGCAACTACCTCGGCATAGAGCGCCTGCAGCGCGTCCGGGCCACTGTGGTGTTTCAGCTGCATCCACGGGTTGGCAGCGATAAACCCATCGAGGATGGTCGTGAAGCGGGTGCCCAGTTCTTCTGGTCCCCAATCCTTCATCCGCTGGCGGATTCGGTCGGGGGCGAAGAACATCACCGGCGTCGGACCGGTCGTGGGCCTAGGGCCACCAAGCGCGTCCCAATGGGTGATGCCGACGTTGATGCTTTGCTGGAGTTGATCGCCAAACGTCTCGTGGACCGCCTGACTGACGGCGCTGCGCCCGGCGAAGTCTACATAGTCGACCGTACCGTCGGCCCTCAGACCGCTGATCGCCTCATAGGCCACAACCGTGTCGTAGAGGCCGAAACCCTTGAGCTTCTCCAGATTGGCAGGCGAGGTCAGGCCGATCACGCGAACGCCGCGCCTGGTCGCCAGCCAGGCCAGACCCATGGCCGTCTTGCTCGACGCGCTGGACAGCACCATCGTCTTCGCGGTCGATTCCGAAAGCTGGTCGTCGAGAATGAACGAAGTCATCAGCAGCGGCCGGAGCAGCGAGCGCCAGTCATCAGCGAGGTCGGGCTCGGCGGCCTGGTAGGCGTTGTAGGTCGGCGGCAACTCGGCACGGTGCGCAGAGGTTTCGATGAAACCGTTGCGGCTGTTCTGCAACCGGGCGACCGTATGGCTGGACATCGGCCAGTAGCCGAATAGACGCAGGCCTACCGGTGCGTCGGCGCAGTTCGACCGCACGACCGAGGCGAACCCCCAGACCGGGATTCGTCCCTGGCTTTCTGGTGCCGGGAAGAATTTCCAGTAGCCGATCATATCGCCGGCGGCACCGTAGGTGACGTTGTTGGCCGTCAACGCAAAGCTCTCGACTGCCAGCAAGGCTTCTCCCTCGGACAGGGCGATGTCCGGGTCGGTGGCCACCAGGGTGGTGCGCGTCAGGTCGCCGCGGTCGACGAGGAGGTCCCAGCCGGCCATCAGAAGCTCGCCCAGTTGCCGTGGAAGCCAAAGGGCATCCGGCGCGGCATCTCAGCCACCCCGATCGGGCCCTTGGCGATGTTCTGGGCATCGAAGATGGCCAGATCAGAGCGGTTCTCGCCGGCGCGGTAGAACACTGCTGTCAGCCAGCCGTCGCCCTCGTCCGCTGTGGCCGAACGCGGCACGAACACCGGCTCGGACGTGGCGTCGCCGCCATCCAGTTCATAGAGCTGACGCTTGCCGGTCTTGAGGTCCAGGTGGGCCAGCGCGTTCAACCGCACGGTCTTGGAACCGCTGGGATCGGCAGCGTACCAGGCGTGGCGGTGCTCAAGTGTCTCGTAACGGGGGTCGACGCGCGGGAACTCGCCGTCGATGTCGTCCAGCACGGTTTCCTTGATGGCGTTGGAGGTACCCGCCAGATCAAGCGTCCAGCGCACCAGACGGGCTGCGGACTTGCCACCGGGCGAACCATCTGCGTTGGGGAACAGCGGGGCGACGTCATAACGCATTACGTCGCAGTGGATCTTGTCGCCGTCATCCCAGCTGTTCAGCGGGTGGAAGACAAAACAGGCCTCGGTGTTGAACCAGCGGATGTCGGAAACGTCGCCATCGCGAAGCATGACGCCCACGTAGCTACCTTTCTCCGGCTCCCAGGCGAACGGCGGACGCCCGGTCATCGCGCGCTCGATGCTGGAGGTCAGCGGCAGGATCGGGAACAGGGCGTGCTTCTGGGTGACCATGAAGTCATGGACCATGCAGCCAAACGGGGCCTGGAATTCCTGGCGGCGCTTCAACGTGCCGTCGGCGGCGGTGATGCCGTAGCTCATGCCCGCCGACAGCGGCATGTCGCCGACGCCATAGGCGAACCAGAACATTTCGCCCGTCTTGGGATCGATCTTGGGGTGGGCGGTGACCTTGCCTTTGAACTCGCGGTCATAACCCCTGGATTCCAGGGTGCCGGGATCCATGGCGAAGGGATGGTGCGCCTCTTCCAACGCGAGCAGCTTGCCGGCGTGCCAGATGATGTTGGTATTGGCGGTGCCACCCTCGTTGCCCTGGGCAATGGGGTCGGTGGTCATGGGGTTGCCCATGGTGCCGAACAGAACGCGGCCGTGCTCGTTTTCCAGCTTCCACTTGGGCGTCTGGACATAGCGGTTGCGGTAACTGACCTTGCCGTCGGCGACGTAGAAGCCGTGCACCATGCCATCGCCGCCGAACCAGTGGTGGTTGGGATCCAGCGGCTCAAACTGCGGGTTCGGCCCGATGCGGAAAAGGGCGCCGCGCAGGCCAGCAGGGATTTCGCCCGTCACCTTGAGGTCGAAATCATCTTCTGACCGAACCGGCGCCCTTTTCCGCATCGGGCCGAACCCGCAGTTTGAGCCGCTGGATCCCAACCACCACTGGTTCGGCGGCGATGGCATGG
>JANORH010000315.1:0-1545 GCA_031415215.1 Alphaproteobacteria bacterium
CTTGTCCTTGATCCACTTCCAGATGATCCGGGTCATCTCGTCCCCGTCGAGGTCTACGACAGGATTGGCGACTTTGATCTTGGCCATGAGGGGCGGTGGCTCCGGGTAGAAAGGGTTTGTGGCCGTATAGCCGCCGCAAGCGCCAACGCAAAGGCTGTGCGAACGATCTAGCCGATCGCACGTACCGCAGCGCCTGCAACGCGGGCGATCAGGGCGTCTGCGGCGTCGTCTTCGACGGTCGTGCCTGACAGAAAGGCGACGATGGCATAGGCTCGGCCATCGGCCAGGGTGAGGATGCCCACATCATTGCAGGCCGGACGCAGACCCAGATGAAAGCCACCGGAGCCCGTGCGGTGAGCCAGAACAGCGCCCGACGGCAGGCCGGCCCGCAGCCGATTCGGCGCGCTGACGGTGCGGGTCATCATAGCAAGCAGCCGTGCGGTCGACGCTGGCGAGACCAGCTCCTCGCGATGGAGCTTTTGCAGGAACTCCAGCATGCCACGTGGTGTGGCGGTGTCACGGGGGTCGGCCATATAGGCGCGCATGGCCGCCAGACGCCGCGTCACCGGGACCTTGCTGCGGACCGCATCATAGACCGTAGCGTCACGCCAGGCGGGGCGAAACGTCGCCATGCCATTGGCCTCAGGCTGCAACTCTCGCTCATAGCGATCAACCCGCAGGCCGGTGAGCGCCCTGGATGTCAACCAGGCCGTCACGGCACCTGGACCGCCGATGCGCTTCATCAGAACGTCAGTGGCGGTATTGTCACTGCCGACGACGCAGGACTCGAGGAGATCGAGGGCGCTGTAGTCCCGGCGGCCCGGCCAGGCGTTGGCGATCGGCGAGTGTTGCGGTGACAACTGGATGTCTTCAAGACTGAAGCGTTCGTCCAGTCTGAGTTTGCCGGCATCCACCTCGCCCAACACCGCAGCGCCCAGCAACAGCTTGAATACGCTCTGCATTGGAAACGGTCGGTCGTCGTTGAACAGATAATTTTCGCCGTTCTCCAGGTTCATCAGGCCGACGCCCAACAGTCCTGGCCTGGCATCTGCGGCGATGACCTGAACCCTGGTTTCGAACTCTGTCAGATTCAGGGGTGGCGTCGTGGAGGCCGCCATTGGCATTTTGGCCTGACAGGCGGCCAGCAGGCCAAACGGTGCCGCCGCAAGCAGACTTCTACGGTCGAGGGTTGCCATGAGGCAGCGTGCCTTCTCTAAACGCGACATGGTCGAACCTTTGCCCCTGGCACCTGTCATTATCCTGAACGCGCCGCAGATGGCCGAAAACATCGGCGCCGTCGCCCGTGTGATGGCAAATTTCGGGGTCTCTGAGCTGCGCCTCGTGAATCCCCGGGACGGATGGCCACAGGAACGCGCCTGGCCACTGGCAGCGGGGGCGGAGGGCCTGTTGAACGCGGTCCGGGTCATGGAATCGGTCTCCGAGGCCATCGCCGACCTGCAGCTTGTCTTTGCAACGACGGCCAGGCCCAGAGAGTTGCAGTTGCCGATCCTGACGCCCCGCGCCGGGGCGGTGGAGCTCAACGCG
>JANORH010000316.1:0-3181 GCA_031415215.1 Alphaproteobacteria bacterium
TGGGTGGCGAGGTCGGGGCTGAGGCCGAGGGCATCGCAAGCCTCGATGACCTCCTCGTCGAGCGTGCCTTGGCCGAAGCCGGGTTCGGCCGCGCGTTCAGCGATGTAGTCCTGCAGGCAATCGATAAACCAGTCGTTGGCCTCGTGCTCGTTCCAGGCCACGCGGATCACGGCGTCACGCAGATCATCGTACCGCTGGTTGAGACGGCGCCGGTCGCTACCGGTCTGCGGCGGCGGCGGATTGTGGACGCGGTCCTGCGTCTGCTGGCGCTTGAGCTGGGCCTTCAGCGCCAGGGTCTGGCGCAGCGAGCGGGCCACGCGATGGTAGGTCCGTGACAGGTCGGCAATCTCGGCCGGTGCCTCGGCCGCCATGGCCAGGCCATGCACCCGCTGGGCCAGGGCAAAGTCCATCCGGGCCACGGCGTCGAGCATGGCCTCGTCGGTATCGGGAAAGGGCGGGGTCGCCTCGGTCATGTTCGGAAGTAGAACATGCAGCTACGTCAATATCGGTCGTAGCATCGATTTTGGGGGTGACATTTTTTCATGCGCGACGCGCGATGTCCGAGGCGGGTGATCGGCCGCTTGAAAAAGAGCCGCGCAACGACTAGGTTACATGTAACCATTGTGGGGACTTGATCATGGCTGCAACCGCCCCCGGACCCTCCCGCGACAAGATCCGCGCCCATCGTCAGCGCCTGCGCGAACAGGGCCTGCGGCCGATCCAGATCTGGGTTCCTGATGTTCGTTCGCCGGGGTTCGAGGCCGAGGCGCGCCGCCAGTGCCGCGCCGTCGCAGCGAGCGGCCAGGCGGCTGACGATCAGGCGTTCATCGACGCCATCTCGACGCTCGACGACTGATGCGCCGCGGCGACATCTGGACGGTCGCCGGAGGCCAGGACTATGCGGGCAAGCCTCACCCGGCGGTGATCCTGCAGGACGACCGGTTCGCCGACACCCACTCCGTTACGATCTGCGCCTTCACGACGGACCCGACCGAGGCACCGCTATTCCGGCTTGCCGTCGAACCCGGCGACCGCAACGGCCTGCGGGTGCCAAGTCGCCTGATGGTCGACAAGATCACGACCGTGCCGAAGTCGAAACTGGGGACGGCTCTGGGGCGCCTGGACGATGCGGATATGATCCGGCTGAACCGGGCGGTGCTGGTGTTTCTGGGGTTGGCCGCATCGGCGAAGGCGCGGGCGTAGGGACGCTGCGGCCGTGTTCGCATCGGCGCGGGATGCTTACGCATCTTTCTGTCCGTATTGACATTGTAGATACGATGCATCAGGTTTTGGGCATGTCCAACGGCACACCCAGAGCCTCCGAAGGCGTGATCGAGAGCGATACCAAGGGCAGTATCAACCTGCGGATCGAAGCCCGCACGCGTCGGCTCATCGACGATGCGGCGGCTGTGCTGGGCAAGTCGCGTACGGAGTTCATGATCGATTGCGCGCGGCGCAACGCGATCGACGTGCTGCTCGATCAACGGCTGTTTGTACTCGACCCGGAGCGCTATGACGCCTTTGTGGCAGCGCTGGACAATCCGCCTGCGCCGGGCCCGAAATTGCGTGCATTGCTGCGTCGGACGCCGGCATGGGCGCGGTAGGCGGCGGCACCGGACCTCGACTTTCAGCCCCCGCAGCCCTGACCACCGGGCACGATCTGTCAGGGTTTGACTGTGGCGAGCCCGCGCTGGACGACTGGTTGCGCCACCGAGCTTTGAAGAACGAAAGCCGCTTCTCGCGGACCTATGTCGTGTGTCAGGGCAACGCGGTGGTGGCCTACTACAGCATCGCCGCAGGCGGGGTGGAACGCGGTGACGCGCCGGGTCGGGTCCGGCGCAATGCCCCCGACACAATCCCGGTGTCGATCATTGGCCGTCTGGCTGTCGACCGCAATCATGCCGGCCGGGGACTGGGTGCAGAGCTGCTGGCCGATGCCTTGCGCCGGATCGCGGGGGCTGCGCAGACCATCGGTATCGGGGCGGTGATGGTTCAGGCAAAGGACGATGCCGCGCGGCGATTCTACTTGGCGTGCGCCGAGTTCATCGAATACCCCGATGATAGTCGAACGCTGTATCTGCCGATTGAGACGGTCGTGGCGGCGTTTGGATAGGGATATCATGTCGCCGAAATCTGGCTCTTCCCCGATGCCATTGTGGTCCGACATGGATCAACGCGCGCGGATCGCTTTGTTCGAACTCTCCAGGGCAATCATCCCGGAGTCGCCCGGCGTCTACGCGTTTTATCGCCATGGTCAGCGCGTCTATGTTGGCAAAGCTGCATCATTGAGCGGGCGGATTTGGAGAAATCATTGTGGTCGCGGAGCTGCAATGTCCAACTCGGCGCTGCGCAGGAACATCGCCGAACACCTCAAAATCGCGTCTTCGGCTGATATCAAGGCTCGACGCTACAGGCCGACATCGGGTGACGTTTCCATAGTGCGTCTGTGGTTAGACATTTGCGAGGTCGCGTGGATTGAGTGCGATTCTCCAGAAGCGGCGGAGCAGCACGAAGCGAACTTGAAGGCGGAACACATCCCGCTGCTTACAAAGCGATAGTTTAACACCGGGCGCACGATCCAAAACCCCCTGTCATCCCCGCGAAGGCGGGGACCCAGGTCGTAGGGCTCAGGGGCAGGATGGATAAGCGCCCTAGGGTCACATTTGGAGGTTGCGCACGTAAGCTGGGTTCCCGCTTTCGCGGGAATGACTGGTGGGGGTGGGGTGGGGGTTCGGGGTCAATGGTGACGGGCGCGGCACCGCAGCCCGCGCACAAAAACGCCGCCGGAACCTGAAGTCCCGGCGGCGCACTTGGGTCGGGGTCGAGCCTAGTACCGGTAGTGGGCCGGCTTGAACGGGCCCTCGGTCGGCACGCCGATGTAGTCGGCTTGTTCCTTGGACAGCACGGTCAGCTTGGCACCCAGCTTTTCCAGGTGCAGCATGGCGACCTTTTCGTCGAGGTGTTTGGGCAGGACGTGGACGCCGATTTCGTAGTTGGCGCCGTTTTGCCAGAGCTCCATCTGGGCCAGCGTCTGGTTGGTGAAGCTGGCGCTCATCACGAAGCTGGGGTGGCCGGTGGCGTTGCCCAGGTTGACCAGGCGGCCTTCGCTGAGGAGGATGATCTTCTTGCCGTCCGGGAATTCCACGTGGTGGACCTGGGGCTTGATCTCGTCCCACTTGAA
>JANORH010000317.1:0-7623 GCA_031415215.1 Alphaproteobacteria bacterium
CTGGGCCTGAACCGCAACACCCTTCGCAAGAAAATCCAGGACTTGGGTGTCGAAATGGCGAGAGGACGGCGGTGACGCGCACGACCTGGCGGGCATTCCGGCCACATAGCTGTTGAATTCAAGGCACAGTCGCCTAGTCTCAGGGTTAATGGCGTTGCTCTCGCACCCCTTGTTTCAGCATCCGGCGGTTGTCCGGTTTCGAAACACGCTCATGTCTCGGCCTGTTCTGGGGTTCGGCTACGCTATCGCCGCCGCCCTCACCAGCCTGGCCATATTGTTGGCGGCCTACCCACCCGTGGTGGGGCCTTTAGGGCCGCTCAGCCGTGCCATCTTGATGGTTCTCGGCCTGAACCTGGTCCTGATCCTTTGTCTGCTGGCTGCCGTGTCCCTTCGCATCGTCGCCCTTCTGCGGGTGCGCGCCCAGGACGCTGGCGCGCGACTGCACCTTAGATTTGTCTGGCTGTTCTCCCTGGCCGCCCTCGTTCCGGCGCTGGTCATCGCGATCTTTTATGGTGTGTTGGTCAATCAGGGCGTTGAGAGGTGGTTCAGCGACCGGGTGCAGACCGTCGTGGAAAACTCCGCGACGGTGTTTCGCTCCTACGTATCCGAACAGACCAGCTACATTTTCGACCATGTCACCGAAGGCATGGCGACCGATCTCAACCGCGAGGCCGGCTCCCTCCAGTCCAAGCCCCAGGCGGCGAACGACTATCTGGCGGCGCTGGCGTCCTATCACGCGTTTCCAGCTGCCTATCTGATCAATCGCCAGGGACAGGTCGTGGCGAAGGCCGAGGTGCAAGGTGCGCCGCCCTTCATGGCACCGCCGACGGATGCCTATGCCGCCGCCGACAAGGGTGACGTCTATATCGTCAATCCTCCGGGTTCGGATGTGATGCGCGGGGTTTATCGGCTGACGGCGTTTTCGGACATCTATCTCTATGTTTCGCGCTCTCTGCAGCCAGGGATCACGGCGCGTCTCCGTGAGGCAGAAAGCTCCCTCATTGCCTATCGCGACGTCGCGCAGAACCGCAAGAAGATCCAGACAATCTTTACCCTGAGTTTTGTCGAAACTGCCTTGCTTCTGCTGGTGGGCGCTGTGTGGCTGGGATTGGCTGCCGCGAACACAATATCCGCGCCTGTCGCCCGGCTGGTGCAGGCGGCGGGGCGTGTCGCCGGCGGAGATCTCAGCGCGCGCGTGGACGCGGATGCCGATCCCGACGAAATCGCCGTATTATCACGTGCCTTCAACAATATGACGCGAGATCTTCAAGCCCAGCAGGAGGCGCTGAGGCGCGCAAGCGAAGAGGCGGAGGAGCGTCGTCAGTTCATCGAAACGGTTCTGGCCGAAGTTAGCGCTGGCGTGATCGGGCTGGATCCCGACGGCAGGATTTCGGTTGCAAACCGTCAGGCCGCCGTCCTGCTGGCGCTCTCTGGTGATCATGGGCGCGGGCGTAAACTTACCGATGCGGTTCCGGAGTTCGCCGAGCTCGCAGCCGCCGGTCGAGCCGGTGAGGCCGAACAGGAAATCGATGTGGCGCGGGGCCGCGATTCTCGCCGCCTCCGTGTTCGCGCCAGTCAGAGCGAGGGCGGTCTGGTGCTGACATTCGACGATGTCACTCGCCTCGTAGCTGCTCAACGAAATGCCGCATGGCGCGATGTCGCCCGGCGCATCGCCCACGAAATCAAGAACCCGCTCACGCCGATCCAGCTGTCGGCGGAGCGACTACGGCGCAAGTATCGCAAGGATATTGCCCCGGAAGAGCTGGAAACCTTCGATCGCTGTACGGACACGATCGTGCGCCAGGTCGCCGACATCGGTCGGATGGTTGACGAATTCTCCGCCTTCGCTCGAATGCCGGCGCCCCGGTTCGAACGCATCGACGGCACGGAGATGCTTCGCGCCGCTGTGTTCGCACAACGCGTGGCAAGCCCGGCCCTGACCGTCGAGCTGATGGAGCCTGTACCCCAGGTCAATCTGATGGCGGACGGACGCATGATTGGACAGGCTCTGAGCAATGTCCTGAAAAACGCCGCCGAGGCTGTGGAAACCCGAAGGGTCGGCAGCGCACGTCACAAGGGTATAATTCGGGCCCGGCTGCTCGCCGACGAATCCGGTGTGACGATCGAGGTCGAAGACAATGGCGTCGGCCTGCCGGCCAGGGACCGCGACCGTTTGACCGAGCCCTATGTGACAACGCGAGAAAAAGGCACCGGCCTGGGGCTGGCGATCGTCAAACGCATCCTTGAGGACCACGGCGGCGAACTTGAACTGACCGATGCCCGAACCGGGCAGGGGGCCCTGGCCATACTGAGGTTTCCTGCCGTGATGATTTCACGCGTCGAAAACACCCCGAGATCCGTATCAGCAAGATGAGGAATAGCTAATGGCGGCTGATGTTCTGGTGGTCGACGACGAAGCGGACATCCGTGATCTCGTCGCCGGAATTCTGACCGATGAGGGTTACGACGTTCGCACGGCCAGCGACTCCGAGAGCGCGCTGGCGGCCGTGCGCGCGCGCAAACCCTCTCTGCTGATCCTCGATATCTGGATGCAGGGCGGCGGAATGGATGGTCTGGAACTGCTGGACCTGGTCAAGGCGCTGGATGCCGATTTGCCAGTGATCATGATTTCCGGCCACGGCAACATCGAAACCGCAGTCAGTTCGATCAAGCGCGGCGCCTACGAGTTTCTCGAAAAACCCTTCAAGTCCGACCGGCTACTGCTGATCGTCGAGCGTGCACTTGAGACCACTAGCCTGAGGCGTGAGAACCGGCGGCTGCGCACCCAGGCGATCACCCCGGAGGGCATGCTGGGTCGCTCGGTGGCCTCTCAACAACTTCGTCAGATGATCGGCAAGTTAGCCAGCGCCAACAGCAGGGTGCTGATTTCCGGGCCGGCGGGTTCTGGCAAGGAAACGGTGGCGCGCCTGATCCATGCGGCCAGCCCCCGGTCTCGCAACGAGTTTGTACCGATCAGCGCGGCCGGGATGACGCCGGAACGCATGGATGTCGAATTGTTTGGCGAGGAGGGCACAAGTACCCGCACCGCCAAGATCGGGGTCTTTGAGCGCGCTCACGGCGGCACGCTCTATCTCGATGAGGCGGCCGACATGCCCCGTGAAACCCAAGGCCGGATCCTTAGAGTGTTGGTCGAGCAGCGGTTCCGAAGGGTTGGGGGTGACGCGGACGTACAGGTGGACGTCCGGGTGATCTCGTCGACGTCAAAGGACCTCCGGGAGGAAATCGCGGCGGGCCGTTTCCGTGAAGACCTGTTCCATCGGCTGAACGTTGTGCCGGTCAATGTCCCCGGTCTTTCGGAACGGCGGGAGGACATCCCGGAACTGATCGACGACTTCATCGACCGCATCTGTGAGGCTTCAGGCATGCCGCGTCGTCGCCTGTCGGACGACGCGCTTGCGATGCTGCAGGTTCGCGCCTGGCCGGGCAATCTCCGCCAGTTGCGCAACAACGTGGAACGGATGCTGATCCTGGCCACCGGCGCGCTGACCGACCCGATCACCGCCGACATGCTGCCGCCGGAAGCATCCGTGAACGATCAGGCCACGTCGTTAGGCGCGGAGCGAATCATCGCCCTACCGCTTCGCGAGGCCCGTGAGGTCTTCGAACGCGACTACCTGACAGCCCAGATGCTGCGTTTTTCAGGGAACATCTCGCGGACCGCCGGTTTCATTGGCATGGAGCGCTCGGCCCTGCATCGCAAACTGAAGTCACTGGGCTTGTCGGGCGCCCGTGGCAGCGATCCCGAGGAGGCCTGAGGCATGTCGCGCATCGCCTATGTAAACGGCCGGTATGTCCGGAAGGCCGAGGCTGTGGTCCATATCGAGGACCGGGGGTACCAGTTCGCCGATGCGGTCTACGAGGTCTGGGCTCTGTTCGACGGCAAACTAAGCGATCCGGACGGTCACTTCGCCCGGCTGGAACGCAGCTTGGGTGAACTGCAAATCGCCATGCCTATGAGCCGCAAGGCCTTAACCCTGGTGTTGAAGGAAACGGTCCGCCGCAATCGCATCACGGAGGGCCTGGCCTATCTGCAGGTCAGCCGCGGCGTCGCCATCCGCGACCATGCGTTTCCCACCGGTGATGTCCCGCCAGCCATCGTTATCACGGTCACGCGCCTCGACCGTGATGCCTCGGAAACGCGGGCGCGAAAGGGCGTCGCCGTGGTCACCACCCCCGAAAACAGATGGGGCCGCTGCGACATAAAGACCGTGGGCCTGCTGCCCAACGCGTTGGCAAAACAAAAGGCACGTGAGGCAGGCGCCGTCGAAGCCTGGTTCGTGGATGAGTTGGGTCTTGTCACCGAGGGTGCCTCTTCCAATGCCTGGATCGTGGACCAGGATGGAAATCTGCGCACCCGCGACACCAATGCCAACATACTGCGCGGCGTAACCCGCATGTCGCTGCTGGATGTTGCCCGCAAGGCAGGCTTCAACGTCGAAGAACGGCCATTTACCCCTGAAGAAGCCGTCTCCGCGCGTGAGGCATTCATCACCGGTGCCGGAACCCTCGTGCTGCCTGTGGTGTCGGTAGATGGCAAACCCGTCGGCTCGGGCCAGCCCGGACCGGTGGCGGCGCGGCTTCGGGCGCTCTATATCGAGCATGCGAAAGCAACAGCGGTCTAAAAGACAGCATGCGATTGCAACCGTCGCAATTTGCGGCTTAGCGTGAACCTGTGTGTGGGTGGATTTGCCACCCGATCAAAAATAGGCGGAAAGCCAATGAGCGAGAAAAAGCAAAACCTCCAGGACACGTTCCTGAACAGCGTTCGGAAAACCAAGACTCCGCTGACGATCTTCCTGGTAAACGGTGTGAAGCTGCAAGGCGTGGTGAGCTGGTTTGATAATTTCTGCGTCCTGTTACGCAGGGACGGCCAGTCGCAACTGGTCTACAAGCACGCTATCTCCACCATAATGCCGTCGCAACCCGTGCAACTGTACGAGCCGGCGGACGACGAGGTCGATTGAGCCATTCAAAATCTGTAGACCGTGAGGCACCCATCCAGGGTGCCCTCGTGATCCATCCTGATCGGGAGGGGCGCGGCGACGCGCGCCTGCCGGCTGCGCGCCTGGAGGAGGCCGCCGGTCTGGCGCTGGCCCTTGACCTTGAGGTGCGCGAGACCATGGCGGTCAATCTTCGCAAGCTGACGCCCGCCACCCTCTTCGGCAAGGGTAAGGTCGAGGAGATCGGCGCGATGGTCGAGGATCTCGATTGCCAGGTCGTGATCATCGACGATGCACTCTCGCCGGTACAGCAGCGCAATCTGGAGAAGGCCTGGGCTGCCAAGGTGATGGACCGTACGGGCCTGATCCTGGAGATCTTCGCCCGCCGCGCCCGCACGCGTGAGGGCCGCCTTCAGGTCGAACTGGCGCGCCTGAGCTATGAGAAATCACGCCTGGTCCGTACCTGGACGCACCTGGAACGCCAACGCGGCGGCATGGGGGTCATGGGCGGCCCCGGTGAAACCCAGATCGAGACCGACCGCCGCCTGATCGCCGAAAAGATCCGCAAGTTGAAGCTGGAACTGATCGAGGTGCGGCGAACCCGCACCCTGCAGCGCGCGTCGCGCAAGCGGGTGCCGTTCCCGACAGTGGCTCTGGTAGGCTACACGAACGCTGGCAAGTCGACCCTCTTCAACCGCCTGACCAACGCCGACGTGGTGGCAGAGGACATGCTGTTTGCAACCCTCGACCCGACACTGCGCACCCTGAAACTGCCCGACGGACGCCCGGCGATCCTGTCCGACACGGTGGGCTTCATTTCCGACCTGCCGCACGAGCTGGTGGAGGCGTTCCGTGCCACGCTGGAAGAGGTCAAGGAGGCCGACGTCGTGATGCATGTCCGTGACATCGCCAGCGAGGAGACGAACGCCCAGGCGCAGGATGTCCGCACCGTGTTGAGCCGGCTCGGCGTCAATATGGAGGAGCGGCGGATCCTGGAGGTCTGGAACAAGGCAGATCTGTTGCCCGCCGACCGGCTGCCGGACCTGATCCATGACGCCCGCCGCGCCGATCCGCCGGCAGTGCTGGTCTCCGCAGTGACAGGGTATGGGTGCGAGGCCCTGCTGGCGACCGTGGCGACCCTGGTCGATGAGGCGCCGCCCGTAGACATCTACACGCCAGCCGGAGAGGGCGCTGCGATTGCCTGGCTCTACCGCAACGGCCGGGTGCTGGAACGCAACGACGGCAAGGACGGCTCCGTCCGTTTGGCCGTGAGCCTGTCACCGCAAGCTATGGGCCAGTTCGAACAGATGTTCCCGCAGGCCGAGATGCGCGCGCATTGACTGTCAGGCGCGCTCCGCCACCTTCGCCTGATCCCAGAGTGCATCCATTTCGGTCAGATCGGACTGGTCCGGTGTTCTGCCGCGCTCGGCCAGCCGGGTTTCCACATACCGAAACCGCCGGACGAACTTGGCGTTGGTTGAGCGGATCGCGTCTTCTGGATCGATGTCGAGGGTGCGGGCCAGGTTCGCCGCGACAAACAGCACATCACCCAGCTCGTCTCGAACCTTGGCCATGTCACCTGCCTCGACTTCGACGACCAACTCGCCAACTTCTTCGTGCAATTTGGCAATCACATCCTGGACCGTGGGCCAGACGAAACCCACCGAGGCGGCACGTTTGGAGAGTTTCACGGCGCGTGTCAGGCCGGGGAGGGACACCGGCACATCATCCAGCAAACTGGTCGGACCCATCGCCCTGCCGGCGCGCTCGGTCGCCTTAAGCTCTTCCCAACGCTGTTTCTGATCATCCAGGGATGCGTAGATTTCATCGGCAAACACGTGCGGGTGTCGGCGCACCATCTTGTCGTTAATGGCGCGGGCCACGTCGTCGAAATTGAACGCGCCTTGCTCCTCGGCCATGCGGGCGTGGAACACCACCTGCAGCAACAGGTCGCCCAGCTCGTCTTTCAGGTCCGCGAGGTTGTCCCGCTCGACCGCGTCGGCGACCTCATAGGCCTCTTCGATCGTATAGGGCGCGATGGTGGCGAAGGTCTGGGCCTGATCCCAGGGGCATCCATCCTCCGGATCCCGCAGCCGCGCCATGATCGCCAGTAATCGCGCCATGGGCGGCATGTCGACGGGCGGGGCGGGGCGGGTCATGGCGGGGGACTCAGGTGAAACGGCGCAGGTCTGATCAGACCGCGCGCCGTCCTGTCAGGCAAGCTATCGCTGGGCGACGACCGCCCCGTCCCGCGCCAGCTTCCGGGCAAACCGGTCGAAGGTCCACTCGGCATCGGACCAGACCCAGTTGTAGGACGCCTCGCGGATATCGGTTTCGTACCAGCGATAGGAGAGCGGCTTTTCTGTCCCGTCGGCCGAGACGATCTTGCCGCTGATGGCCGCACCGCCGACGCCGAAGCTCTGCATGGAGAGGCCCGGCTTGTCGCTGAGCTGCTTGAAAGTTGGCCGGTTGGGTTTCACGTCCGTCAGGGTCAGCTCGATCCGTGCACCGTCAAGCGCGCCAGCGCGCGCCAGCGTTTTCTCGACCGAGGCCTGCAAATCCGCCGTCAGGGGCGCGGCCACGCGTACGCCCGAGGTGTTTTAAAAGGTCTTATGCAAATACGGCGCAACCCCCACGGTAAAAGTGGGGGGGGCGGCGAGGG
>JANORH010000318.1:0-2285 GCA_031415215.1 Alphaproteobacteria bacterium
AACGTTCTTCCTCTCCCCCGCGTGGGAGAGGGGGACCGCTCGCCGAAGAGCGGGGGGTGGAGAGGGAAAGCCCAACCCACCGATTTTTCCGCGACTAACCCAATCAATGGGACTTGAGGCAAGCCCTCTCCACCACGCCCCCTATGGGGCGCGGTCCCCCTCTCCCGCTTCGCGGGAAAGGAAAGGTTCACGGCACGTGGGCCTCAGGCTGATCCACCAAGTCGCGCACCAAGACGGCGCGCCGCCGGATCGTTTGCCACCTGATCCAGCAACCAGTCCCGGAAGGCTGCGATCTTGCGGCTCCGTCGCCGTTCTTGCGGATAGACCAGCCAATATTGCTTGTCGGCGTCGATGTAGGCGTCGAAGGGATGGGCCAGCCGCCCCGCCGCGATATCGCCGGCAAACATCACCGGCGACCCCATGGCCGCGCCACCTGTGGTCAGCACAGCCGCCATCTCGAGTGTCTGGGTGTCAGCAACCAGTCGCAGGGCGGCGGACGTCGCCGGCGCGACATCCGTGACGCCGGCCACCGCGAACCACTCGCCCCACTCGTCCTCCGCGCCAATCATTGGGATGGACAAGAGCGCCGAGGGTGGTCCTGCGGGATCGAGCCCGGCCATGACCTCAGCGCTCACCAACGCTGTCTGGGCGGCCGGAAACAGACAGATCGCCTCCAGCCCCGGCCACACCCCATGGCGGCTGACCCTGATCCCCACGTCAGCTTCACCACGCGTCAGATCGACCAACCGCGCCTCACTGGTCAGACGCACGGCGATCTGCGGATGGGCCAGCTGGAAGGCACCAAGCCGCCCCGCAAGCCACTGGGCAGCGAAGGTCTGAAGGGTCGAGATCGCCAGCACGCCCTCGCCGCTTTCAGAAATATCGGACAAGGCTGACCGCAACGCCGACATCGCCTCGACCGCAGCTCGCGCCAGTCGCTCGCCTGCCGGGGTCAAGGCCACCTCACGCGGCAGCCGTCGAAACAGCGGCTGATCCAGCCGCCGCTCCAGCGCCTTGACCTGCCAGCTCACCGCCGCCTGGGTCATGCCCAGCTCCTGCGCCGCCCGCGTAAAGCTCCCCAGGCGGGCCGCAGCCTCGAAGACGCGGATGGCGCTGAGCGGGATGGTGGCGAGTGGATCTAACATAAGGTTGACTTATGTATACAGCAGGACAACCGATTTGTGGAGTCAGGACTGAAGGTTCATTTTCCTCGTAAATACAGGAGATTGATCATGGAAGAAGCCCACCGAACCCATAAGGAAGTTCCGTCAGGCTATTGGGCTGCCTGGGTCGTCCCTGTCTGGAAATTCCTGACCCGCAGGTGGCCCGACCGCCAGGATTGCGATCTGCCTGCGGGCACGGACCAGCTATCCGCACCCCACTGAGTACGTCCCTTCTTGCAGGAACGCCCTACGGCACGTTGGCTGCCAGTAATCCAACGTCCACTATCCCCCTGAACCGACACTTGTGGCGTCCGCTTGGAGGTCGATGACCCAAACGTCTGCTTCCGGGCCCGAACCCAGCGGTGAGAATCGACCCAAAGCGGAATCTCAGGTAGTCCGCTTTTGGAGTAACGCCGTGACCCGCGCCCGATCCGCCGCCGACAGGTCCATGCCCGCCGCCGCACGCCATTGCTCGCGGGCCTTGTCGGCCTTGCCCAGCTTGGCCAGCGCGTCGCCCCACAGCAGGTGGTTGCGGCCCCACTTCGGCGCGTACTTGTCGGCTTCCTTGAACTTCTTGATGGCGGCCCTGGTTTCACCCTTGCGCAGCAGCGCTTCGCCCCACCAGGACAGCGGGTCGGCGAAGTGCGGGCCTCGAGTGTTGGCGATCTTGAACTGGGCGATGGCCCTGTCGGTCTGGCCCCGGTCCAGCAGCACCCGGCCCCAGGCGGTCGAGGCCATCGGCAGGGAGGGCGTCATCTTCACGGCTTCCCCGAACCAGTGATCGGCCAGCGCCGGCTGTCCGGCCAGGGCGGCGATCTCGCCCCGCGCCATCACGCAGGGCTGGCAGTCAAGCGGGGTGCCGCCGACCAGCGCCATCGCCTCGGCCATCCGGCCCAGATGCGCCAGCGCCTCGGCCTTCTGCGCCCGGGGGATCGGGCGATTGACGCCCTTGTCCGGACGCAGTTCCTGGTCGGCCAGCACCGCGTCCGCCGCCGTGACAACACCAGGCCAGTCCTCCGCGCGGCATTGTCAGCGCAAATGCACCGGCCAGTAAGGGGTAGGGTTTAGGCGGGCGAAATGGCCCGTCAGAAAAAGACCCACGACCCGTTCCGCTGGTTCGAC
>JANORH010000319.1:0-3011 GCA_031415215.1 Alphaproteobacteria bacterium
CGTTTCTGTTGAAGGTGCGGGACTATGCGGGCGGGGCGCTGTCCGGGCTGCCGGACCGGGTGATCGTGGGACGACCGGTGACTTTTGCGGGGGGCGCGCCGAAGGAGAGCCTGGCGCTGGAGCGCTACGAGATCGCCTTCAGGCGGATGGGCGTGAAAGAGGTGCTCTATGCCTATGAGCCCGTCGGCGCAGCGTTCTTCTTCGCCCGCGCGCTGAAGGAGGACGCCACCGTGCTGGTGGGTGACTTCGGCGGCGGCACCTCGGATTTCTCGATCATTCGTTTTGAAAGACATGGCGGGGAGATGCGGGCGATCCCGCTGGGGCGTGCGGGCGTGGGCGTGGCGGGTGACGCCTTCGACTACCGGATCATCGACAATCTGGTGTCGCCGGAACTGGGCAAGGGGTCGAGCTATCAGACCTTCGGCAAGACCCTGCCGATCCCCAACCGGTATTACTCAGCCTTCGCCCGCTGGGATCAGCTGGCGATGATGCGCGCCAGCCGCGATATGCGCGAAATCCGCAAACTGGTGCGCGAGGCGGTCGAGCCTGAGAAGATCACGCGCCTGGTCGAGACGCTGGACGAGAACTACGGCTATCGCCTGTATCGCGCGGTCTCGAAGTTGAAAGAGGCGCTGTCGGCGCAGGATGAGGCGGAGTTCCGGTTTGAGGCCGGATCAATCCGGATTGTCCACGACGTACCGCGCGCGCGGTTCGAGGGTTGGATCGCGCCGGAACTGGCGAAAATCGAAGTGGCGGTGGATCAGGCGCTGGCCGACGCCAACCTGCCGGCCAGTGGCATTGACCGGGTGTTTCTGACGGGCGGGTCTTCGCTGGTGCCGGCGGTGCGCGCCATCTTCCATCGCCGGTTTGAACCGGGCCGGATCGAGACTGGCGCAGAGCTGGAATCCATCGCGTCGGGTCTCGCGTTGATGGCGCGGGAGCGGGACCTTAGCCAGTGGACCACACGGGCGGGGTAGGGACGCTCCTCTCCCCCGCGACCTCGCGATAGCGAGGGCGGCGAGAGGGAGAGGTTTGGGAGAGGGCCGGCTGGGCATACTCTGGTGTGGTGTCGAGGGCCCGGAAGCGTCGCCGCCGCACATCCTCGCCCTACCATCGGCGGACCACGTCTTCACGAGCCGGCCCTCTCCCAGCCTCTCCCTCTCCGCTTCGCGGGGGGCGAGGAGGGCTCCTACGGCGCGACCTCGGCGCCGAACGCCAGTACGTCCTCGATGAGCGAGGCCGCTGCCATCTTTACCAGTTCACCGCCCTTTTCCGGCGTGGCCTGGCCGGGGTCGGATCCCATGCGGCCGTCGGCGTAGCGGGCGCGGAAGTCGGATGCCTCGCGGATGGGGCCTGTGGGCGCGATCTGGGGCGCATAGTTCGCCGACTTGATGGCGTCCGGATAGGCCCACTGGGTGACGGCGATCTCGGAGGGTGTCGCGTGGCTGCCGTGCCCGGTCGGAAACTGGCGGCCAGCCAACGCGAGAACGCCCTTCAGCTCCCACCAGTTCTTTTGTTTGCAGGCGAAGCCGCGCTTGCCGCCGGAATAACTGACCTCTGAATAGAGTTCGGAGAAGGCTGCATCGATGGTCGCGGTGTTTCCGCCGTGGCCGTTCAGGAAATAGATCTTCTCGAAACCGTGGTGGGCCAGACTGCGCACCCAATCGCCGATGGCCAGTATGAAGGTGGAGGGGCGCAGCGCGATGGTGCCGGGGAAATCCAGATGGTGCTGGGCCATGCCGATGTTGAAGGTCGGCGCGATCAGGATGTCGCCGGTCTTCTGCGCCTCATGGGCGATGATTTCCGGGCACAGCCAGTCGGTGCCGAGCAGACCCGTGGGTCCGTGCTGTTCGTTGGACCCGATGGGGATCACCACCGTTTTCGAGCGCGCCAGGAAGCCTTCGATTTCGGCCCAGGTGGAGAGATGAAGCAACATTGGGTCGGCCCTCGTGATCTGCACTACGTCAGCGGGTTTCAGGCATATTACCTTCCGCATCGCACGGTAAGGTCAATCTCCGGCGACCTCGATCCGCAGGTCCGAAGCCTGCATGCCGACCAGTCGCCAGCCGCCCTTGACCTTGCCAAAGGTCAGCAGACACCGATCCGGCGCGCCGTCGTTGCGCAGGCACGCGCGCTCGCCCTCGATGGATTTCATCTGCATGGCGATCTGTCCGGAAGAGGGGGCAGTGGTCACGACCTCGCTGGTCCCGGCCCGCACCAGCCGCAGGGCGTCCGGGCCAATCATCCGGTCCAGCGCGAACTCGGACGGGCCTCCTTCCACGTCGAGCCGTTCGGCGCGGGCCACCTCCGACATCTGCCGGCGCACGTCGTCGCGAACCGCCGGGCGATCAATTTCGGCTTCGAAGGCGACGCGGTCTCCCTTGGTCGCCGCCGCCAGCAACCGGCTGGCGTTGTCGGCCGCTCCCTGTGGCGCGGGTCCGCCGCAACCGGCGAGGCCAAGGGCGATCAGCGAGGTGACAATGAGCTTGCGAATCATCGCCCGAAGGTCCGCGTCTGCGGGCATCTTCGCAAGAGACCTTGGCAGCGTGTGTTGCGCTGGTGGCCCCTCTCCGCTTACTGCCTAGACAGAGTTCTTTCGGGAGGTAGCGCATGTCCGACGGTGAGGTTTTCCCGGTTCCCGACGCCTGGGCGAAAAAGGCTCACATGACGGCGGCGGCCTATGACGCGGCTGTGCTGCGCGTTGACGCCGATCCCGACGGCTACTGGGGCGAGATCGGTCACCGGCTGGACTGGATGACGCCCTTCACCGAGGTCAAGGACGTCTCGTTCCGCAAGGAAGATTTCCGGGTGCGCTGGTATGGGGACGGGGTGCTGAACGTCTCGGTCAACTGCCTGGACCGTCATCTCAAGAGCAACGGCGATACCGTCGCCCTGATCTGGGAAAACGACGATGGGAGCGCGCACGACAAGCTGACCTATCGCCAGCTGCATGCCGAGGTGTGCCGCTGGGCCAATGTGCTGAAGGCCCGGGGTGTCAGGAAGGGCGACCG
>JANORH010000320.1:0-4999 GCA_031415215.1 Alphaproteobacteria bacterium
GGCCGGTGACATCCACGCTCCAGAGCTTGGGCGGGCCGCCCGGCGTCTCGCGGGAGAACATCAGCACCCGGCCATTGGGCGCCCAGGTCGGTCCCTCGTCCAGATAGCTGGTGGTCAGAAGCCGCTCGTCAGAGCCATCCGGCCGCATGATGCCGATGTGGAACTCGCCGCCGGTCTGTTTGGTGAACGCAATGAACTCACCGGTCGGGCTCCAGACCGGGGTGGTGTAGCGCCCACCGCCATTTGACACACGCCGTTGGCCCGAACCGTCCGCGCCCATCAGATAGAGCTGCGGCGACCCGCCACGATCCGAGTTGAAGACGATCTTCGAACCATCCGGCGAAAACGATGCCGAGGTGTCGATGGCCGGGTCAGAGGTCAACCGGGTCGATGTCCGGCTGGACAGGTTCATCAGAAAGATATCGCTGTTACCCCGGCGTTCGACCGAGAACGCGACCTTGCCGCCATCCGGCGAAAAGCGCGGCGCAAACACCATGCCGGCAAAGGCCCCCAGGCTCTCGCGACGGGCGGTTTCCAGATTGAACAGAAAGATCGAGGAGCTTTCCGGGCGCAGGGACATGTAGGTGATCTCCTGGCTGTTGGCGGAGAACCTGGGAGTCATCACGATCGAGTCACCGCCCGTCAGATAGCTGGGATTGGCACCGTCCTGATCCATAATGGCCAGACGCTTTATGGTCTTGCCCCGCCCGCCGCTCTCGGCGACGAACACCACGCGGGTGTCGAAATAGCCCTTCTCGCCGGTCAGCCGCTCATAGACGGCATCGGAAATCTTGTGCGCCACGCGCCGCCAGTTCTCCGGGCTGGAGGTGAACTGCAGCCCCAGCATCTGCTTTTCCTGAAACACGTCCCACAGACGGAAATCGACGCGCAGTTTCCCGCCCTCGACCGTCACCTGCCCGTTCACCAGCGCCTGGGCGTTGATGGTCTTCCAGTCTCCGAAGCGGGGCTGGACGGCGGCGGTGAGGTTCTTTTCCACAAAACTGGCCGGGTCCAGCGGGCGAAACAGGCCAGAGCGTTGAAGGTTGGCCGCGATCACCTGCGCGATATCTGCGCCCTGGGCACCACCAAACGCCGGGACGGCCACCGGCAAGGGCTGGACGTCGCCACGATTGACGTTGACCTCGATCTCCGCATAAGCCGGTTGGACAGAGGCCATCGCCACGAACGCGCAAAGCAACGCAAAGAGCATCGCCCTCAGTTGGATCGCTGGATTCCGGAGGGTCCTGGTCATGGGGCGCAAGCCTCTCGGGCGTTAAAATTGACGGCGACCGTGTCGCCATAGAATTCGCGGGGCAGTCCCCTGAATGGGGCGGCGGCATAGACGGCGCGGACAGCCCGCTCTGCGCCAGCCGTCGCCACGGGTGAGCGGACACCCTGGATCTGGCTCAGGACATCACCCACAACCTGACCCCCGGCCCCCAGCTGGAATGTAACGCGGACCAGCACGTCACGGCCGCCTTCCACGTTGCAGTTGGGATTCCATCGCCGCTGCAGTTCCTCGGTCATGCCGGTTACAGCGGCACCTGCGGCCAATCCGGTTCCGATGGTCTGGCGCGCGACCGGGGCGGTTTCAGGGCGGGTTGGACCTTTCGGTGCCGAAGACGGGCGCTTCGGCGCATTGCGGGAGGGTTTGGTCAGGCTGGCGGCCAGGGCGTCTAGGTCGAACGCCTTCTCCGCAGGCTTTGTCGCAGGCTTCATAGCTGTCGGCGTCGCTGCCTTTTCGACCGGTTTGGCGGCCTTGGTCGATGGCACAGCGGCCGCCGGTTGCGGGGGCGGCGGCACGGGTGCAGGCGGCGCATCGGCGACCGCAGCCTCGGTCATGGCGGTCTGGGTGTCGGTAGCTTGCTCTGCCGGGCGAGTGTCGAGATCCGGCGCGTTGGAGACGATGGTCACCGGGACGATGGAGCCGACCTTCAGGTCACGGTTCCCCCACGAGATCATCACCGCCAGCGCAATGGAGCCGTGCAGCGCGACCGACCCCAGCGCCGCTGGAGAGACCTCGAGGCGCCGGACGCGATTCACGGCACCGCCTCGGCCTTGTCGCCGCCGGAAGACGGGCCGCCGGTGTCGGTGATCAGGTTGATGGCGCTGAACCCCGAGGTCGACAACGAAGCCATCACCTGGGCCACCGTGCCGTAGGATGCCTTGGCATCGGCGCGGACATAGATCGGTCGGGTGGTATCGTCAGCCATGGCTTTCAGGCGCGGTGACAGATTGGCGAACGGCACCTCATTGTCGGCTACATAAATGCGGCCGTCCGCCCGGATCGACACCGTAATCGGGTCCGGCACGTCCTGCATGGCCCCGGCCTCGGTCTTGGGCAGTTCGACGGGAACGCCTGCCGTCAGCAGGGGCGCCGAGATCATGAAGATGATCAGCAGCACCAGCATCACGTCGACCAGTGGCGTCACATTGATTTCACTCAACGCACCGCGCCGCGCACGGCCGCGCCTGCGCCGCTTGCCGCCGGCCGAGAAGGCGTCGTGGGCCGAAAGCGCCATGCGCTACGCCCGCTCGGACAGGCGACGCTGGATCGCCGTGGACAGATCATCGGCAAAGCCTTCGAGCCGCCCGGCATAGGTGCCCGCCGCCGTCGAGAAGGCGTTATAGAAGATGTAGGCCGGAATGGCTGCGACCAGGCCGATGGCGGTGGCAAACAGGGCCTCGGCAATCGACGGCGCGACGATGGCCAGCGAGGTGTTCTTCTGGATCGCGATCGCCTGAAAGGACTGCATGATCCCCCAGACCGTGCCGAACAGGCCGACGAAGGGCGACGCGGTTGCGACGATGGCCAGGCTGCCCAGCCCGGTTTCGACGCGGGCGCTCTCGCGGGCGATGATGGTGTCGAGGGTGCGATCAATCCGCTGGACCAGAAACGCCAACTGACCTTCGGTGGCACCGCCCTTGGTGCGGCTGTCACGCCATTCCTTCAGCGCCGCGTGCAGCATCCGCGGCAGGGCGTGCACCGGCTGATCGCCGGCGTCGGCGGCCACGTCTTCCAGGCTGCGACCCGAGGCGACGGCATCCTCAAAGATGTTGGCCTCGCGGTTCAGTTTCGCGAACTTGAACAGCTTGTCGAAGATGATGGTCCACGACCACAGTGACGCAACAGCCAGACCCGTCATCACCAGCTTCACGACCCAGTCGGCGCGCAGAAAAATGCTGATGAGGTCGAAGCTCTCCGGGGTGAGGGCGGCGGCCGGGTTCATCGTGTCTCCTGCGAATAATAGTGGACAAGGTTGGGGGTAGTCGGTGGCAAACTTAAGGCGTCACGAAATAGGGGCGCAGAAGCTCCACCATGGCGGCTGGCGGCCGGATGGCACGACCACTCATGTTGATGCAGACCGCTTCCACCTGGGCCTGAGCGATCAGTTCGTCGCCGCGTGTGATGCGCTGGCTGACCATCAGGCGTGCGCGCTTTACCTCGTCGTAGGCGGTGCGGACCAGCAAGGCATCGTCGATCCTGGCGGCGCGCTTGAAGTCCAGTTCGAGGCGCACGAGGGTGAAAGCGGTGGGCTCCGGCAGAGCCAGCAGGGCCGTATGGCTGATCCCGGCCAGCCGGAAAAAATCACTACGTCCCCGCTCGAAATAGCGCAGGTAGTTGGCGTGATAGACCATCCCCGTGAAGTCGGTGTCCTCGTAGTAGATGCGCACGGGCAGAACGTGTTCGCGGCCTTCGAGCCAGCCGGACGAGGGGTCGCTCATTCGAACAGGTCCGTTGTCGGCGGCTGGGCGGGTGTGGGCGGGGCAGCCAATCCGAGGTGTGTATAGGCGCGGGCGGTGGCCATCCGACCGCGTGGGGTGCGCTGAAGGAACCCCTGCTGAAGCAGGAAAGGCTCAATCACGTCCTCCACCGCGTCCTTGGCTTCGGCGATCGCATAAGCCAGCGTCTCGACCCCGGCAGGACCGCCCGCGTAGTTCTCTATCAGAGCGCGCAGATAGCGGCGGTCGAGGGCGTCCAACCCTTGCGGATCCACATCCAGCCGCGCCAGCGCAGAGGCGGCAGCAGCGCGCCCGATTACCGCCACCCCATCGGCAGCGGCAAAGTCCCGGACGCGGCGCAGCAACCGCCCGGCGACGCGCGGGGTGCCCCGCGCGCGCGTGGCGATCTCGGCGGCGCCGTCGGCGGCCAGGGCAGTTCCCATTTTCACTGCAGCGGCCATCAGCACCTGTTGCAGTTCGTCGTGGGTGTAGAATTCCAGCCTGATCGGAATGCCGAAACGATCCCTTAGCGGCGTAGCCAGCAAGCCCGCCCGCGTGGTCGCCGCAACCAACGTGAAGGGCGCCAGGTCGATGCGGATCGACCGCGCCGAGGGCCCCTCGCCGATCACCAGGTCCAGCACATGGTCTTCCATGGCCGGATAGAGAATTTCCTCGACGTTGGCCGGCAGCCGGTGGATCTCGTCGATGAACAGCACATCGCGCGGCTCAAGGTTGGTCAGGATCGCCGCCAGATCGCCCGCCTTGGCCAGCACCGGACCGGACGTAGCGCGAAAATTCACCCCCAGCTCGCGGGCGACGATCTGGGCCAGCGTGGTCTTGCCCAGCCCCGGCGGGCCGAACAGCAGCACGTGGTCCAGCGCCTCACCGCGGTTCTTCGCTGCCTCTATGAAGATGCTGAGGTTACCCTTGGCCTGCTTCTGTCCCACGAACTCGGCCATGGTCTGCGGCCTTAGCGCCTTGTCGGCCGGTTCGAATGCGGCGGGCTCGCCGGAGACCAGCCGGGTCATGATGCCGAACCTGTTGCCGCAGCAATGGCCTCAGCCCCCCTCCGTCTCGTGGCTGCGCCACGATCCACCTCCCCCGTCGTCTTCGCGACAAGGGAGGAGCGATGCGGCCTACGCTCCTCCCCTGCACCGAAAAGTGCGGGGGAGGTGGATCGGCGCGAATGCGACAAGACGGAGGGGGGCCGGCAACGCGTCACCGCCCCAACTCCTGAAGGGCTGCCTTGATCAAGGCCGGAGCCTCCACGTCATCG
>JANORH010000321.1:0-4326 GCA_031415215.1 Alphaproteobacteria bacterium
GGGAACCAATTCGACGCCCTGGTTTGGACCCCAGTTGATACGGAATTGACCGACGGGGTCTCGATAGGCAAGCATATCGGTCGCGGCTCCAAAGCTGGGCGCAAACCAGTTGCCGGTTCCAAGAGATGCGAGGCCGCCACCGACGCTCGCATCTAGAGGAAGTTCAGAGTCAAAACTGATAACGCCTTCCTGATAGAAGAAAATCTGTCGATTGTTGAAGTATTGGACATTCCCGTTTGTGAGAGACGAAGAGGAACCGTAAAAATCTTCCATGAAATCATTCTCGACGAATGGAAGGTTGTGGCCGGTGCACGACTGACCAAGCCGACACCCGGCAGTCTGAATTGGCGGCGTGCCTGACGCATCCAGGTCGATGCCGCGCTGGGCTGACGCGGGGCTTGCGATCATCGTCGCTGCGGCCATGAGAAGCGCCGCGCTCACATATTTTGTGGATGCAATCAGACTCATAATATTCCCCGCCCAATTTCCAAAATTAATTGGAAACACTAGATTTGATCACTCTTGTTCCCACAAGGCAAAACAATCAACGGGACGTGTCGGGGAAGTCAGAATCCCCTGACAGGAGAATTTTCAGCGTGATGACTGAAAATTTTCAAGAAAAATGAGCAACATAAATGTCCATGCTATTGCAAAAATGACGCGTATTTCACAACCCTATGTGACCGAGTTTCTCTGATTTTCGTTATGAATTCAAGCGCCCCGCATCAAGGGCGTCGATTGGCGGGCGGGCGTCGTGGCGCATCGCTACCGCTGTCTAGCGCACCGCTGTATTGCTCGTTTTCGCTGGCGCCCCGGCATTGATCGCGACGCAGGACTTCTCCATCGACTTCGTGAAATTGGAGGTCTCACCCAGTGTCTCGCGCAGGATATCAAGGCCCGCCGCACAGTCGGACCGGGCCTCCGCCACGCGCCCGGCTCTGGCGAGCACCTTGGCGCGATTGACCAACAAATCACCATGATTGGGATGAATTTTGCCATAGCTGGCGTCGTAGTTTGCCTTTGCATCAGACAGTGTGGCCAAAGCCGTTGCTGTACGGCCCTGCCTGGACTCGATCAGCGCCAGATAGACTTCGGCAATCCCGATCAGGTAGTGAGGGCCGCCAAACGCCTTGCGGTAAATACCCACGGCCTCGCGAAGCGAGCTTTCGGCCTGCGGCAGCAGATCCAGGCCCTCAAGGATCTGCCCTTGCATCGACAGGGTGTCAGCCAGGATCGCATTGTCGGCGTCCAGCACTGCGCGCTCGACCCGCAGCGCTTCGGCGATTTGCCGCCGCGCAACCGCCAGCTTTCCTGCGTTGTAGGAGTTCTGGGCCAAGGCGTACCAGGCCTTGCCGGTCGAGAGGTGATTGTCGCCGACCGATGTGCGCAACAGACCGAGCGCCTCTGTGAGCGACGCCTCGGCCTGCTCGAATCGCCCATCGTCTGACAACAGCAGGCCACGATTGTTCAGGGCGGCCGCGATCGCAACGGGCGGCGTTTTCTTGTCCATCCTGTAGAGAGCCAAGGCGCGGTCAAACGCTGCGGTCGCCGCCTTGACGTTGGATGTCGAAGTGTAAATTCGCCCGCGGGTCAGCTCGGCCTGAGCGCGCAGGTCGGTGTTCGCTTTGAGGTCAGGTCCCAACAGCTGGGTCGCACGAGCCACGGTGGTGAGCGCCGGATCGAGTTCACCTTGTCTGGCCTGGATGGTCGAAAGTACCAGGAGAGCCCGGGCTCCGTCAGGGCCTGCCTTGTTGATCGCCAGCATCGATCCGTCGAACGCGGCCCGCGCCTCGCTGAGCAGGCTGAGGTTGTTATAGGCGCGGCCCAGTGTGGCAATCAGTCGCGCCTGGATGGCCGGTTGATCGGCCAGTTCGATCCGTGCCCGCTCGGCGCTTCTGCCGAGAATGGTGAGAGCGGTTATCGTGCGCGGGTTATCCGTGGCAGGATTGGACAGCTCAAAAGTGCCCACCAGAAAGTCCGATGCTGCCCGTGAGGCTGCGGCTTCATGCTCGGCGATAGCTCGTTGGGCAAGAGCCTCCAGCCTCAGGGTGTTGGCGTAGAATGCCAGGCCCCCGGTCACGACCATCCCGCTCACAGCGACCGAGGCGACCGCCGTCGCGCGCGCGATACGCCGCTGGGTCTCGCGTTGTACCAGCTCGTCTAACTTCAGACCGGTAAGTCCGGCGATCAGCTTCTGGGTTGCGAGGCGCCGGCCGTCGGCTTCGCGCCGGTAATCTGCGGCAATCGGCTCGACCGCCAGGCCAGTGAGTTGGCCATCGTCGCCCATCCGGAACCGGAGCGCTTGCGGGAAGCACTCGCGGTCCGCCTTACCGGGTATATCGGTGGCGTGCGGTTCACCATCCACGACCAGAGCAAGGACATGGCCTTCGCCGTGAATCCGCTTGAACTGCATGACCTCTTCGTTGACCCACCGCGACCTTGCCGCTGCGGGGGAACAGATCACCACCAGGAACATCGACTGGCGCAACGCAGCCGTCAGCTCCGCGCTCAGGTCCCCTGACGCCGGCAGCTCCTCACGGTCCCGAAAGATCGGCCGAAGTCGGCGCGGGACCTTTCCCACAACCGTAGCCTTGCCAACCAGTTTGGCCGGAATGCGATAAGACTCCACCTCTCGGTGGAGCCGCTTCGCCAGTGCCTGGTCGCTATGGCTGTAACTCAGGAACGCGCGATAGGCGAAGCCCTCTGGCCTCGGTGTCTCGCGCGTCTCCTGCTCAGCCATTCATCAGCTGTACGCCATCCGGCGACGGCGGCGCAACGCCGTTCCAGCCAAACCGAACCCGGAGATCATAAGGGCCCAGGTCGCAGGTTCGGGAACGGCCCCGGACCTGAATGCGTTGACCTCTACCGCGTTGAAGTTGAGCCCGCCGATAACGAAGTCATGGTCGTGATCGATGTCGAGGTGGAGCGGGCCGAAGTTTTCGGAGAACGCAGAGAACTCGGAGAATGCGGCGGCCTCTTCGATGCCGCCACCGCGACCGACAGGGTCGCCAAAACCAGCGAAGGCGACAATACAATTCAGGCCGTCGTTGATGCAGCCCGCCGTCGTCCAGCTTGTTACGTTGGCCCGATAAAACACAGTCTGGAACTGGTTTTGGCTCAGTTCCCCGTCCAGAGGGATCAATATGTTTGTGGCCTGCCAGTCATAGACCAGGGCGTGGTGATTATTGATCGCGTTTGCGAAGCCGTTGAGGCGCTCGCCCGCTTGGCCTAATCCTGTCAGGTTCTCGTTGATGATGACGTTGCCGTTGGCGTCAAAACTCAGGCTCACGAAACCACTCAGCGAGTAGAGAACGCTGTCACCGCCATTGGTTACGACATCGAAGTCGAATTCGGCCCGAGCGAATTCTCCGACGTTATTCCCCGAAAAGAAATCACTGAACTCTGTGGTCAGGCTTTGTCCATAGCCTGTAAACGGATTGCCGTCGGCCGGCTGTCCCGAGCGATCCTGCACGTAGAACCCCATGCCGGCCGGGATGATCGTGGAGCCAAAGGGATCAAGGTTGATCAGGCCGTCATTGGTGTTTTCAAAGACAATATTGATGCCCGAAGTCGATCTGGAGAGCGAGTTGGCACCGACCGTCGCCGTGCCGCTCTCGAAGGTGACCAGGTTTGAGTTGAGATTGACGATGGCTTCGACGCTTCCGCCGCTGCCAGAATTGTTGACAGAACCCTTGATCTGGCCGTCTAACCCCGGGAGTAATTCAATCTCCGTCCGCATTTCGTTCGCGGTTGGCGCATACTCGACCGCGCCGCTCTTCACCCCTGTGAATTCCCGGGTGAGTTCTTGCGCTTGAGCCGAAGAGGCGAGCGCAATCATCGCAACGCTGGCCAGAAGAACACCTGTGAGTTGACGCATCTTCATATACCCCAGAAGGCCGTTTCGGGCCTGTTGATCCGTTTACTTAAAATTAGCAATACTCAGATCTGGAAGGAAGGCGACATGATTCTCCTGACAGGCGAGTACTCACGTAAAATTCACGCAAAATTGAGAATTATTAACCTCAAAAAATATGGTTAATGACTGAAAATTGCTCTGGGCTTCGTTCTGGAAGGCAGCCCGCGTCCTTCCTGATGAGCAATACGGTCTGATGGACAATGCGGACGCAGGCGCGCGCTATGCCCCGGTCAGGACGGGTTTTCGCTCGACAGGTCAATGGAGGCCCCGGATTGGCCCGGGGGACCGGGCTAGCCTCAGCCGGGGCGAACCCGCGGCGATCCGGTCCGGGTCCGTTTCGGCGACGTCGCCGTGGCGACTTTCGCATGCCGGCTCAAGCGGTAGAGCGGAAAGGTGCCGTAACCCTTTGG
>JANORH010000322.1:0-11628 GCA_031415215.1 Alphaproteobacteria bacterium
CCCGCCACCAGCGAGGCCAGGCCGATGAAGCCCAGGAAATACTCCAGCTGGTCGATGATGCGGCTGACACCGGGGGCAGCGTCATTGCGGTCGCGGACACGGACACCGCCCTTGATGTCGCGCTGCACGCCAGCCTTGGCGCGCGCAAGGTCCAGCCCAGAATTGAGGGCGATCCGCGCGGTCTCGCCGAACGGCAAGCCCGGTTCCAGCATGCCACCCTGTTCGAGGGCTCCACGGGCTGTCAGGACCCGGGGACCAAGCTGGAACCCGCGCGACAGGCGGTCGGGCTCCTGTTCCAGCACCGCATTGACGCGCATCGGCACATTGCCGACCAGGAAGGCGTCGCCCACCTTCAGGCCCAGGCGATCCAGCAGGGTCTGCTCCACCGCCGCGCCCCAGATCCCATCGCGTTGCATCAGCGCAGGTGCCAGTGGCAGTCCACCCTTCAGTGTGACCACTCCGGCCAGCGGGTAGGCTTTGTCCACACCGCGAAACTCGACCAGACGTCGCTCCCCGGTCGTTGCCTCGGCCATGGCGGGCGAGGCCACGGAGTACGTGACCTGTCCCCGCGCCGCCAGTTTCTGGCGCTCCACCGGCGTCAGCTGACGCTGGTTGACCGAGACAGCGATGTCGCCGCCCAGGATGTCGCGGGCCTCTGTGGCCAGCCCGCGCCGGAACGCCTCAGCCGTCGAGCTGGCGGCTGCGATCGCCGCCACGCCCAGCGCCAGACAGGCCAGGAAGATGCGAAAGCCCTTCACCCCGCTCCGCAGTTCGCGCGTGGCAAACCGCAACCATAGTGGCGTCATGCGGGCTCGACCTGACGTCCGTCGCGCAGGGTCACGGCGCGCTGCGCCCGCGCCGCCAGCGTCGTGTCGTGGGTCACCAGCAACAGGGCCGCGCCGGTCTGATTGACCAGCTCGAACAGCATGTCGGCGACCATTTTCGCGTTGGCGCTGTCGAGGTTGCCGGTCGGCTCATCGGCGAACAACAGCGCCGGACTGGGAGCCAGTGCGCGGGCCAGAGCCACCCTCTGTTGTTCCCCGCCAGATAGCTGGTGCGGATAGTGACGCGCCCGCGCGCTCAGCCCGACGCGGTCCAGCCACTGACGGGCATGGTCCATCGCTCCGGGTATGCGCGCGATCTCCATGGGTGCGGCGACATTCTCCTCCGCCGTCATGTTGGGTAGCAGGTGAAACGACTGAAACACCAGGCTGACACGACCACGCCGCAGCTTGGCCCGGCCATCCTCGTCCAGCTTGCTCAGATCCTGTCCGAACAGTTCCACCCGGCCAGAGCTGGGCTGCTCCAGACCGGCGGCAACCGCGATCAGTGATGACTTCCCGGAACCCGATGCACCCACCAGGGCCACCTGCTCGCCCTTGCCCAACGTCAGGCTGAGGTTGCGCAATATCTCGACGGGGCCTGCAGCGGACGGCAGGGTCAGCCCCACATTGTCCAGCACCAGCGGCGGTAAATCGTCCAAAGAGGCCCTCGGCAGTTGAGTGACGCGACAGCACCCTTACATAGGACGTTCATGCTCACGCCAAGACCCTCTCGCAGAACCTTTTTTGCATTGCCCTTTCTAGCTGCGGCGTGGCCGGCTTTTGCGGCGCGCCCGCTGGTTATTACCGTGCTGGGAGACTCCATCACCGCCGGCTACGGTCTGCCCGGCAAGGCCGCCTTGCCGAACCAGCTGCATCTTGCCTTGACCCGACTGGGTGTCGCCAATGTGGTGCGCGCGGCCGGGGTCAGCGGCGACACCACGGCCGGCGGTCTGGGACGCGTCGATTTCAGCGTCCAGAAAGACACTGATCTGGCCATCGTGGCGCTGGGGGGCAACGACCTGCTGCAGGGGTTGGAGCCCAAAGGCACCCGCACCAATCTCGATGGCATCATCAAGAAGCTGAAAGCCCGCAAGATCCCGGTGCTGCTGGCCG
Organism: Alphaproteobacteria bacterium; assembly: GCA_031415215.1. GTDB lineage: Bacteria > Pseudomonadota > Alphaproteobacteria > Caulobacterales > Caulobacteraceae > Phenylobacterium. Next base: position 1,938 of record JANORH010000322.1, read on the forward strand.
GAATCGTCGCCCCGACGCAGGTCGGCGGCGGCTATGCGCGGGACTTCAACGCTATCTTCACCAGCCTGGCCAAGACGCACGGTGTGCCGCTCTATCCAAACCTGATCGACGGTGTGGCCCGTCAGCGCGAGCTGAACCAGCCCGACGGCATCCACCCCAACGCCCGGGGCGTTCAGGTGATCACCGCGAAACTCGCGCCCGTGGTGGCGAGGGCTCTGGCCGTCCGCCGCTGAAGTATGACAGTATGGCGGCATGACGCCTGCCCAGTCTGACCTGCTGGATCGCTTGACCAAGGCGCTTGGCCAGGACCCCCGGATTCAGGCGCTTTGGCTGCATGGCAGCCTGGCCCATGGCGGTGGAGATGCCTGGAGCGATATTGATCTGGTGGCCCAGGTCGACGCCGCGGATCAGGTCGGATGTCTCAAGGACTACGGGGGTCCGCAGCCTGGACTGCCCGAAAGGGTCCACACCCTCGAAGTCTACGGATGTATAATCAACTCCGTAACGACTACCTGGGAACGCTTCGACATTGTGTTTCTGCCCGAAACACTGATCCGCAAGACCTATGGGGCCGAGTTGAAGCCACTATCGGGAACTGCAGTCCAGCTTGATCCGAAACCGGAAACAGAAAATGATTCCGGGACCTCTGCGCGGATCGAAGCCCTGATTCTTGAGTTTTTGCGGGTGCTGGGTCTGGGGCCGGTGGCGGTGGGACGCGGCGAGTGGATCGTGGGTCAGCAGGGTCACAGCCTGCTTCGCGACATGACGGTGAATTTGATGCTCGAGGGCAACGGCGTGCCGCGTTCGGCGCGTGGAGCTAAGCGGGTGAATCGGTACCTGACGCCCGAACAGCAAGCGTCGCTGGAGGCGATCACGCCACCTGCCTCTAATCGCGACAGTCTTCTGGAAAGCCAGTCCGCGATCGGACGCTTGTTCCTGAGCGAGGCCCGGCCGATTGCCGCGCGCATGGGCATCCCTTGGCCAGAAGCGTTTGAGATGGCCACGCGGCGGCATCTGAAGGCTGCGCTGTCGCTCGATATCTGAGCCGTGCCACACTCGCGAAAACGCGGGAGGACGACATCCACGCCGGCGCGCGCGGCACGCAATTCAAGCCCGGCAAAAACCCTAAAGCCGCCCTGCCCCGAAGGTGTCGCAGGCGTCCGGGTCACCGGACTGGGAGCCTTTGCGGAACCAGCGCATGCGTTGCTCCGAGCTGCCGTGCGTAAAGGCGTCGGGCACGACGCGGCCCTGGGATTTGCGCTGCAGGGTGTCGTCGCCGACGGCGGATGCGGCGCGCAGACCGTCTTCAATGTCCGTCGGATTGAGGCTCACCTTGCCGCCGGAGACCTCGGACGCACGGGCTGCCCAAACGCCGGCATAGCAATCTGCCTGCAGCTCCAGCCGCACGGATCCGCTCTCGGCCCCTTTTGCGCCCATCTTCTGCGCCTGATCGTTGGCGCCGGTCAGGTTCTGCACGTGGTGGCCGATTTCGTGGGCGATCACGTAAGCCCGCGCCGCCTCGCCGCCGGCTCCGTACTTGGTCTCCAGTTCCTGCCAGAACGACAGGTCCAGATAGACCTTGCGATCCGCCGGGCAATAGAACGGACCCATCGCCGACTGGCCCGTGCCGCAACCGGTGCTGGTGGCCTGATCGTAAAGCACGATAGAGTCAGGTGGCCGATAGGTCTGGCCAGACTGGCGGAATACGGCCCGCCAGACATCGTCGACATTGGTCGACACCACATCGACGAAGCGACCGGCCTCATCCTCGGGTGTCCCCTGGACACCTTCCTGCTGGACCGCCGGCGCAGCACCGCCACCGACCACACTGAGGGTCGTTGATGGGTCGACGCCAAACACGAAGTAGCCGATCAGCGCCAGCACGACGCCGCCGACCCCCACGCCGCCGACGCCCACTGAGCCCATGCCGCGGCGATCTTCGACCCCGCCGCCGTCACGCCCGTCCTGCCAACGCATACGCTAGAAACTCCGTGCCTGGCCTTAGCGGCGACCGACCGAGAAACGCGCCAGTTCCTTCTTGGGTTGCTCCCAATCCGGCTTCAGCTCGACGGCCTTCTGATAGTCGAAGTAGGCGGCCTTCATGTTGTCCAGCCCCTCATAGGCCAGGGCGCGATTGTAGTAGGCCTTTTCAGGCTCATCGACGCCAAGTTCCAGCGCCTTGTTGAGGTCGGTCAGGCCCTCGGCATATCGACGGGCCCCCACCGATGAAGCGCCCCGGTTGATGTAGGCCTCGCCGAGGTCCGGCTTGGCCTGGATCGCCTTGTTGAAATCGAATTCCGCCGACGCAAATTGCTTTCGGCGCAGCTTCAGCACACCACGGTTCACATAGGTGCCGGCCCGGTCGCGCAGGCTGAGCAGCTCGCTGTCCAGCGCCATGGTGCAGACAGCTTCATATTTGAACTCGGTGGCCCCGCTGAGCGCGGCCTTGGAACAGGCCTGCGCCATGCCGCCGCCGATTACCGTGACGGCAGCCTGCGAGGCGGTGGCGGTGACGGCGAACGCCAGAGCGGCGCTTAGTAACACTTGGGTCTTGATCATGATGTCGGCTCCGGAAATCGGACGCGGCGCGGTTGGCCCGCGCGACCTGCTGGCGCACAGACTCCGCTTCCAACGCTGTTGTGTCAATTCTCGGCCCCGCGAAACCGGCGTAGCTCGCGATGCAGGATGTAGACCCCGCTGCCCGCCACGATCACTGCGCCCACCAGCGTCAGCGGATGCGGAAGTTCTCCCCAGAACAGGAGACCCAGACCCGCAGCCCAGACCAGCTGGGTATAGTCAAACGGTGCCACCACCCCGACAGGTGCGTTGCGCAGCGCCTCGGTCAGCAAGAGCTGGCCAACCCCGCCCAGCAGGCCAGCCAGAACCAGCATCGCCAGCGTCAACGGATCCGGGGTCACCCAATGGAATGCCGAGCCCACCAGCCCCAGCACCACCCCGCCCAGGGTGAAATAGAACACAATCGTCGGGCCCCGCTCGGTGTCAGCAATCTGGCGGATCGCGACCATGGCGCCAGCCGCGCCAATGGCACTGAGAATCCCCAGGGTAACCCCGGGCAGGTTCAGCTCACCAGGGATCGGCCTGGCCATCAGCAGCACGCCCAGATATCCGATCACAACAGCGGCCCAGCGGTGACGTCCTACCGCTTCGCCCAGCAACAGGGCCGACAAGGCGGTCATGAACAAGGGCGAGGTGAACTGCAGCGCTGTCGCTTCGGTCAAGGGCAGGTGCTGAACCGCCGAGAACCCGCAGACCATACCGGTCAACCCGATCACCGACCGCGTCAGATGCCCCAGCGGCCGCCGGGTCTTCAGCACCTCGAATCCGGTGGTGCGCCAGATGTAGAGCCCGAGCGGCACGAAGGCGAACAGGTTGCGGAACAGGATGATTTCGAACACCGGGATGCCGCGCTCGCCGGTCCATTTCACGATGGCCGACAGACCGGCCAGAAACGCCATCGCCCCCACCCGCAGCAGGATACCCAGCAGGATACGCGGCTTCTGGGCATGGCTGATGACGGGCTGGGTCACGAGCCGGCTGTACTTGGCCGCATGGCGGGCGTCCAGCGCCAGAGGGGCTGGAGTGGCCTTGTTGGCCACATGCATTCTGGCAGAAATCGCCAGGGTCTATGGCCTTTACGACACGTCGTTGGTCTGGCTCAGATGGCGACCACAATAAATCCGGGGAGGTTATGACATGCCCATTCTACAGCCCGTCGTGGCGCTGGTGCTCTGGACGCTGGTGATGTGGGTCTGGCTCTACGCCACGCGCATTCCTGCGATGCAGAAGGCCAAGGTGCCGCTGGACCCCAACATGACCTCCGCCGATCTGGCGGCCGCCATCCCCGCCAACGTTCGCTGGAAGGCTGACAACTACAATCACCTTATGGAGCAGCCGACCATCTTCTATGCCACGACCTTGGCTCTGGCGGTGGCCGGACAGGGTGATGGCCTGAACGGCTTTCTGGCCTGGGGTTATGTGGGCCTTCGCGTTGCGCACAGCCTTGTGCAGGCGACGGCGAACATCATCATGCTGCGCTGGGCGCTGTTCATGGCCGCATCGCTGGTTCTGGTGGTTCTGGCGATCCGGGCGGCGTTGGCTGTCATGTCGTAGAGGTTCTGTCCGGCGCGCTGGAGATCGCGCCGGACAGTCCCCTTCTCTGACCTGGGTTAGATGGCGGCAGCGCTCTGCCGGCGCCGACGCATTATCGCGCCCACACCGCCAAAGCCGGTGATCATCATCGCCCAGGCCGCCGGCTCGGGAACGCCGCCGGTTACGGCCAGCGGCACGGCCGTAGAGCCCGCGTTCAAAGCGAGCGACCCCTGCGCCGGACCGTTATTCGTCACCGTAAACGCCCCGAACCCACCCATTGCGGTGCCACCAAACGTGGAGCGCGCCTTCACCGTGAACGGGGTCGGTGCGAACGGGCCACCGGCCGTCTGGAAGCTGACGGCATTCCAGGTGAACACCAGATTGGCAATCGCGGCATTGTCGCTGAAGCCCGGCGGCAGACTGTAGCCGGGCGTCGAGTTTTGCACCGTTGCGGTGAACCGCGGGTCATCCGAGAGGATGCTTCCCAGATCATAACCGGCAAAATCGAAGATCACGAACTGTGACCCCGTCATGAGCCCGGCGTCCGGTGCCAGATTGGCATTGTAGGTGAAGAGGAAGAGCCCTCCGCCAGCGTCGGCCACGCTGTCCAGGATCGGAATAACCGATGCCTGAGCCGCGCCGGTCAAACTGAGAAAGGCCGCAGTCACTAAGAGAAGTTTTTTCAAGATGGACACTCCTAATCGGATGCCGAGATCGGCAAGACAACGAACAAGCCCCATCCCCATAATTACGCTTGCGCGTTCTATATAAAATCTTGGGTAGAGTAAATGCAACCTTGATGTTGGCATTTATTGAAAACTTATTGGTTTTGTCGTCAGATTGACTCTTGCTGTTCACAAATTGGTCAACATGACATTTCGGATTGCTATATCCGTTAGGTATTCGTTACCCGACCAGCTTGAGGTTCGCGCGACTAGCCTGACCAGAAGTCGCCGGATAATACAACCATAATGCCCGTATTTTTTCGCACAATGCAACTATTTAGTGCATTCAATCGCTCTCCCGGTCCGGGGGTCGCCTGAACGGGAGGCATCGCCTAAGCTTGGCTGGAGCAGGCCCGACCGGGCGCAGGAGAACAGTGATGGCCCGTCGCCTTGTCGATCTCTCGATCCCCATCACCAACGACGTGGTCACCGACCCCGAACATATGCGGCCCAAGGTCACCTACTCCCGTCACAAGGATACAATTCCCCAGATGGCGGTTTCGTTCCCTGGCTTGGCTGCAGAAGACATGCCTGACGGCGAGGGTTGGGCTGTCGAGCACGTGTCACTCTCCACCCACAACGGCACTCATATGGATGCGCCCTGGCACTTTCACTCGACGACCGACCAGGCCACCACCTCCCGCGCCGCGCCCACCATCGACGAGGGCCCGCTGGAGTATTTCCTGCAAGCAGGCGTCAAGCTGGACTTCCGCCATTTCGCGGACGGCTATGTGGCCACAGGCGCTGACGTCGAGGCCGAGCTCGCCCGCATTGGCCACACCCTGCAACCCCTCGATATTATACTGGTCAACACAGCCGCCGGAGCCGCCTATGGCGCGCCCGACTTCATCCACAAGGGCTGCGGAATGGGCGAGGAAGCCACCCTCTATCTCACTGAGCGCGGCGTTAAGGTGGTCGGCACCGACGCCTGGTCGTGGGACGCCCCTTTCAGCCACACCGCAAAGCGCTGGGCCGAGACCCGCGATCCGAAAATCATCTGGGAAGGCCACAAGGCCGGCCGCTTCCGCGAGTATTACCAGATCGAAAAGCTCACCAACCTGGAAGCCCTGCCCGCCACCGGCTTCACCCTCTCGTGTTTCCCGGTCAAGATCTCCGGAGCGTCAGCCGGCTGGATCCGGGCGGTGGCGATCTTCGACTGAGGTCCCGCCCCTCACCCCGCCTCGGTCCACTGGAACACATCCTCCAGCGCCGCCCCGAACACCCGCGAGATGCGGAACGCCGCCTCCAGCGAGGGTGAGTATTTCCCCGCCTCGATCGCGGCCACGGTCTGGCGCGTCATGCCGATCCGTTCGGCCAGTTCGCTCTGGGTCATTTCGCCGTGCTCGAATCGCAGGCGCCGGATCTGGTTGGCGATAGGCGGACGCGGCATGGCTCAGACGCCGCGCCGGAACATGACGATCTGGGCCGCTGACACCACCAGAGACGCCACCACCACATCCAGCAGGGCAAAGTTCATGAGGTCGATCTTCGAGCCCTCCATGTGCCCCGGGATCGCCAGCGCCAGCACCCCGGCCATCAGCACATAGTACCCCAGACCGCGCGCCCGCATCTGGATCAGCTGCTCGCGCTCGTCGCGGAGCGCCCGCGCGGCTCTGGGTGCAAAGCACGCTGCCACCGCGTGCAGCCCGATCTGCAAAACGACAAGGGCGCTGACGCACAGTAACAGCAAGTGCAGCGTGACAAAACTGGGCGCACGAACATGCCCTGTGGCCAGCGACCCGAAATAGACTCCGAAACAGAGCAGCACGCTGGTCAGGGTGATCCAGGCCGAGGTCTCGCGAAACGACATGAAAAGCTCCCCAATAGAAATCAGGTTTGACGTAATGTATGTTATATTTTACATTGTGTTCGAAATTCTTGACGTCTGATACCCGCGCAGACCGGCACTCGCAACCGCGAACTCATCCCACGGAGCTACAAAAAATGATCCGGACCCTCGGCCTTGCGACCCTACTCACGCTCGGGCTCGCCGCCTGCGATGGCCACATGCCGATGCACGGCCATGGCACCAAACACCCGTCACCCGGCCAGGCGTCAATCAACCTTCAGGGCAATGACACGGCGGCGTTCATGGCGAACCCCAACGTCCGCGCCTTTTACGATCTGACCGTCAAAACCTTCGCGCGCGGCGCGGACAAAGTGAACTTCCCGGTTTACCAGGACCAGTCCTATGCCCTGTTCCGGGCGGTGGGGGTTTCAATGGGGGTCGGCCCAGCAGCGATGCAGGACCATCTGAAAGATATCCCCGGCCAGATGCTCAAGATCGTCAGGGAAGACCCCTCGGTGTTGAAGGATTTCCACAGCTTCAAGGTGGCCTTGGTTGGACCGGAGTAGGGCTTGACGCTTCCGCGCGGCGACAACGCAACCCGTTAGTGCGGCAACGCGCTCTCGACCTCTTCAGGGTGAGCCCAATCGCTGTTGAGCAACCGCCTGAGCTGGTCGCGCTCGCCTTTCAGGGTCATCAGGGTGGCGGCATCCTGGTCGCGGGCTAGATCTTGCGCCGCCCCCTCGACGGCGCGTTCCAGGCTTTCCAGTTGCATCAGCAGGTCGAAGGCCTGACGCCATAGGTCGCGGGCGCGTTCACCGGTTTCGGAGAGGAACGGCGCGCTTAAGCCCGCGCGGTTGGCGTCGCGCTCCAGCTTGATGAAATCCTCGGGGACAAAACCACGCGTGTGCAGGTGGCGCAGTGCGGCGTCGGTTTCCAGAGTCTGGGTATCGTAGCGCAGGCTGACCAGTTCCTGGGCCAGGCGGTCCAGCTGTTCGTCGCCGAAGCCGTGAGAGCCCACCCGCTCGATGGAGGCGTCGATCACGCCGGGATCGCGCACCGCCGCCATGGCAAGGGCCGCCGCCAGCGCCCGCGGTGCCTTGCGCATGCGATCCGTCACGTCCTTGATCTGGGCCGAAGCCCCGAGTGCAGCCGCTGCAGCCCTGCGGCGCGTTTCCCAGTTGCCCCCTGCGAAGTCGCGGCGGGTGCCTCCTGCAAGGCCCGCAGTGCCCACCGTGTAGACCGGCTGGCGGGTCGGCCACAGCGCCTCATAGCGGGCCAGCAGGTCCTCGCGATAGGCCGAGGCCAGGTCCCCGTCGGCGATGGTGGCCGCCACCTTGCGCAGGCGCACTTTCAGCGCCGTTTTGCGCTCCGGCGTATCCAGCGGGTCGTCGCCGCGATGGAAATTGAACAGCGCCTCGGCAAACGGCGTGGTGTTGGCCAGCTGGGCCTTCAGCACCAGTGCTCCTTGCTCGCGCAGCACCTCGTCAGGGTCCTTGCCGCCCTCGATGAACACGAACCGGAACGTCCGACCGGGCTTCAGCAGCGGGAGCGCGCGTTCCAGCACCCGGTTGGCCGCCGCCTTACCGGCTCGGTCACCGTCGAGGCAGATGGTCGGCTCCGGGTGATGGCGCCACAGCACGTCCATCTGCTCCTCGCCCAGCGCGGTGCCCATGGCGGCGACCCCGGCGATCCCTGCCCGCTGGCAGGCGATGACGTCCATATAGCCCTCGACCACCACCAGCGGCGTGTCCTCGCCGCTGGGCGCGGCGGCCAGGATCTTGCGCGCCTCGGACAGGCCGTAAAGCTGGTGGCCCTTGTGGAAGACCGGCGTCTCCGGGCCGTTCAGATATTTGGCACGGGCCTGCGGATCCATCGCCCGGCCACCGAACGACACCACACGACCGCGCGCGTCCAGGATCGGAAAGATGATCCGGTCGCGGAACCGGTCATAGGGCGCGCCGCCGTCCTCCGGCGCGATCAAGAGCCCGGCCTCGACCAGCTCCGCCGGCCGCGCGCCCTTGGTGACCAGATAGTCCTTCAGCGCCGTGCGCCCCGACGGCGAGAACCCCAGCCGGAACCGCGCCCACTCAGTGTCGGGCAGGCCGCGCCTTTCCAGATAAGCACGGGCCTCGCGGGCTGGCGGGCGTTTCAGCTCACCCTCGAACCATTTCGCCGCCAGTTCCAGCCACTCGGCCAGCCCCTGACGCACCTTCTCCTGCTCGGCCCCGCGCGGATCGACCGCCGGCAGCGGCACACCCGCCTCAGCCGCCAGCCGCTCGACCGCCTCGGCGAAACTCAGGCGCTCGTTCTCTTGCAGGAAGGTGATCAGGTCGCCGGTTTTGCCCGACGAGAAGTCAAAGAACTGGCCCTTCTCGTCGTTCACATAGAACGATGGGGTCTTCTCCTTGTTGAACGGCGACAGCCCCACATACTCGCGGCCCTGCTTGCGTAATTTCACGGTACGACCGATCACGTCGGACGGCCTCAGCCGCGACTTGATCTCCTCCAGGAACCGTTCGTCAAACCGACCGACCATAGCCCCTAACCACTGGCGTCTATCGATGCGGTATAGATGTAGACCGGGGCGATGTCCCAACTCTCGACGTGCGTCAGCTTGTCCGGATTACGCATCACATAGATCGCCGCAATCCGGCCATCCACGCCGGGTTCAAAGGCAAAGGTCGAGGGGCCGTCTGCGAGGCGCAGCAACAGGCCGGGATAGCCGTTGATGCGAACGGCTTCGAAGCTCTCCACCCTGGGAACGCGTTGGCGCCAACGCAGGCCCTCCAGCAGACGCGTGATGTCGTCACGGCCCACCAGCACCCGTAGCGCCGCAGTCCGTTTGCCGCCGCCGTCGGTAACCATGATGGCGTCTTCGCATAGCAGACTTGCCAGGATCGTCGTGTCGGCTGTGACGGAGGCGGCCATGAAAGCCTGGGCCAGACGGCTGACCAACGCCTGGTCGACCTCGTAGCGCGGCCTGGCCGTCTGAACGTGCTCACGCGCACGCCCCGCCAGCTGCCGGACAGCGGCCTCGGTCCGGTCCAGCGCCCGGGCGACGGCGGCG
>JANORH010000323.1:0-11131 GCA_031415215.1 Alphaproteobacteria bacterium
CACGGCCCCGCCATCTTGCCGGGAACCCGCAAGGCGGCGCGGTACCAGTTGACCATGCCGCGGATCGCACCGGGCCGTTGGGCGTCCCTGGCATAGCGGTCGAGCACGTCGGGGCCAAAGTGGGTCTTGTCGACGGCCATACCGTGGAACGCCTGACGGATCGCGCGAGCATTCCGGGCGGTCATCGCGGCCTCGGGCAACCAGGGCAGCTGGAAGAACAGCATGTACCAGGACTTCTTCAGTTGAGCCCAGGACCGACGCAAATGGGTGGCCATCACCGCCGGATGCGGCACGTTCATGATCACTAGCCGTTCCAGTGGGCGCAACTGATGGGTCGCGAACACCCAGGCAAGACCTGCGCCCCAGTCATGCGCAACCAAGGTCACGGATTTCGCCTCGCTGGCGTCGATCAGCGCGGCCACATCCTCTATCAGGTGGTCGATGCAATAGTCCGCCACGCCTTTAGGCTTCGGCTCGGTCTCCCCATAACCTCGCAGGTCCGGTGCCCAGACGCGGTAACCCATCGCGGCCAATAGCGGGATTTGATGGCGCCACGAAAACCGGCTTTCCGGGAACCCATGCAGGCAGAGCGCCAGGTGGTCGCCCTCGCCTGCCTGATCGACAGCGAATCGGAAGCCGTTGGCCTCGACAGTCCGGGTTGAGATGTTCATGGCGCTGTGAAATGCGTGCTTTCGTGTTCGATCCCCGGCAGCTGGATCATGCCCTGATAGGTGAAACCGATCTTCCGCAAAACCGCCATCGAGACATAGTTCTCGGCCGAGGTGATCGCGGCCAGTTTCGGAATACCCATGACCTCCTGCGCGTGTTTCAGTACGGCGGCCGCAGCCTCCTGAGCATAGCCCTGTCCCCAGGCCCGCGGCACGAACGCATATCCGACGTCTGGGATGTCGAGGCCATCGCGCTTGACCAACCCGGCCAGACCCATCGCCAGCCCCTTGGAGGTCTGCACCACCAGCCACATCCCGAAGCCATGGGTCTGGTAGCTGCCGATCACCCGCTCGGCGATATACTCCCTCGCCTCGGACTCGGTCCGCACACCCCGGTCGCCGATGTTGGCGATGAACCCCGTGGTGTTCAGCAGTTCCAGGATGAAGGGGGCATCGCCCAGTTCGACCTCGCGCAGGGTCAGGCGCTCGGATTTCAGCACTATCATCTCAGGCTCCCCTCATTCCGAAACGCCATCTTAACGCAGCCCGATCACCTTGCCTCACGAAACACGGTTAAGTCGGGTGAACCATGGCGAGCGGCGAGCGGCCGATCATCATCAAGAAGATCAAGAAGGGCGGCCATGGACACCATGGCGGCGCCTGGAAGGTTGCCTACGCCGACTTCGTGACCGCCATGATGGCCTTCTTCCTGCTGATGTGGCTGATCAATACCACCTCGCCGGAGCAGAAGCGCGGGATCGCCGACTATTTTGCACCCGCCAGTGTTTCGGAAACCACCTCAGGCGCCGGTGGTATTCTGGGTGGCACGGCGCTGGGCAAGGAAGGCTCAAAAAGCGCAGGTTCCAGTGATGTGATCGAGGAATTGGCACCGTCCTCGCGCAACCCCAACGACGGCGACGCCAAGGAAGGGGGCAAGTCCAAGAGCGCCGCCGAAATGGCGGCCGAGGCTGCCGCCGAAGCCGAGCAGAAGCGCGAAGAAGCCGCGTTCGCATCCGCCGCCCAATCGCTGCGACAGGCCTTGCAGGACATGCCGGAGCTGGCCGAGCTGTCCAAGAACATCATCATCGATGAGACACCCGAGGGGCTGCGCATCCAGTTGGTCGATCAGGAAGGTCGTTCGATGTTCAATCAGGGCGCAGTACAGCCCAACGAACGTGCCAAGCTGTTGCTGCGGGCGATATCCAAGATCATCAACCAACTTCCGAACCGGATCAGCCTGTACGGACATACCAGCGCCAGCGGCAATGGATCGCGGCCTGAAACCGACTGGCAACTGTCCGCTAGTCGCGCCGATGCATCGCGCAAAGTCCTCCAGGGCGCAGGCGTTGATGCCGACCGTGTCTATCAGGTATCGGGAAAGGCCAGTTCCGAGCCGCTGTACCCTGACGACCCCACCCTTCCGGGTAATCGACGGATCGCCATCGTGCTGTTGCGAGAGGCACCCGTGCTTCCGGCAAACCCAGGTCTATAGCGGGGTCTTGCGAAGACGCCCGGCATGACGCCTAATCCCGGTCAACGCCAAGCTTCGAAAGCGATCCCCGCTCCGTGACGCAGCACTTTCCAACCCGACAGATACGGTTTTTCCTGACCGCGCCGTCGGCCTGTCCGTATCTTCCGGACCGCTTCGAACGGAAAGTCTTCGCCCATTTGCCGCTATCAGAAGGCGCTTCGGTCAATGACAGCCTGACCCAGGTCGGATTTCGCCGCTCGCAGAACATTGCGTACCGACCGGCCTGCGAAGCGTGTTCAGCCTGCGTCTCGGCCCGGATCCCGATCGCGGACTATGTATTCTCTCGCTCCGAACGAAAGGTTTTCGCTCGAAATGCCGACATCGAGCGAAACCTGGTGGAGGCCGAGGCCACAATGGAGCAGTTCGATCTGCTCCGGCGCTATCTGACCGCACGCCATGCCGACGGCGGCATGGCCGAGATGACCTGGCCTGACTACGTCGCCATGGTCGAGGATACAGCCGTCAGGACCCATGTTGTCGAATATCGGATCGCCGCCACGGATGGAGGCCCAGGCGATCTGGTCGCCTGCGCACTGGTCGACATGATGAGCGACGGGCTGTCGCTGGTCTACAGCTACTACGATCCGACTCTGACACGGCGAAGCCTGGGGTCCTTCGTAATTTTGGACCATGTGCATCAGGCGGCAAGCACAGCGCAGGCCTATGTCTATCTTGGCTACTGGGTCCGAGGCTCCGAGAAGATGGACTACAAGGTGCGCTTCTCGCCGATAGAGCTGCTCCGCCCGGATGGCTGGACGCTGGCTGCGGCCAGGGACCTTCCGAAGGTCGGCAAGCCACAGCCTGTGGAACATGGGCGCAACTGACACCTGACAGTAGCGTAGCCACGCGCCTGGCTCTAAACTGACCGCGTGATTTCAACAGAAAAGTATCCTCAATGGCGCGCCAGCTTCGGCTGAAACTGGAGCGTGACCGTCTTGCGTCGCTGGACGAGTTCGTGCGCGGGGCGTCCAACAAGGATGCCGCCGCCGCCGTTGAATCCTGGCCGGGATGGCTGGGCGGCTGTCTGACGTTGGTGGGGCCGCAGGGTGCAGGCAAAACTCATCTGGCCCGGGCTTGGGCGCTGGCGGCTCAGGCTCTGGTCGTTCAGGGCCCAGCCGTCGACCTGGTGCCCTCGGTTGGACGACCTGTGCTGCTGGAGGACGCGGATCAAGGTGTCCCGGACGAGACACTGTTTCATCTGATCAATGTCGCCGGGCGCGAAGGCGGCGGACTTCTGTTGACGGCCAGAACGCGTCCCTCGACCTGGGCGACCACCCTGCCCGACCTTCGCTCACGGCTGAATGCGCTGCCGGTGGTGGAGATTGCGCCGCCCGACGATGCGGTGCTGGAAGGTGTGCTCCGGAAATTTTTTCGGGACCGCAATATCCGACCGCCGCCGGAGATCTACAGCTACCTGCTGGCGCGCATAAATCGCTCCATTCCCGATGCGGCGGAGATCGTTCGCCGCCTGGATGAGGCCGGCGACGAGGGCTTTCGCCCGATCACGCGCGTCCTGGCGCGAGAGGTTCTTGAGGAAAATCAAAGCCTGGATCTTTAGACCGAGACATATTTCGGGGCGCGATAGACAACCCCGACCTTTTTCCGGCAGGGATTGCACCGTGGCGCAGGGGCCATGGAAACCTGGGATAGGGAATGCTCGCGCGGGTCGCCGTCTCAGCCGCACCGGAGCTGGAATTGAAGTTCCAGCTGGGTCCCGATTCCGTTTCGTCGCTGGCTGCAATATTCCCACCGCAATCTGGTGACGTCACTCAGCTCCATGCCGTCTATTTTGACACCCCGACCCACGCTCTGCGCGACGCTGGTTTCAGTCTGCGGGTGCGGCGAGATGGCGAGATTTTCAAGCAAACCCTGAAACACCGGGGCGACGGTGGATTATTTGCGCGTGACGAGTGGGAGGTCGAAGTCGCCGGGGCAGAGCTGGACCTTGAAATTCTGGCCAGGACGCCTGCGTCTGCCGTGGTCGGCGACATGGACCTGGAGCCGCTCTTCACAGTCTCGGTCGAACGCCGCCTGCACAGATGGGCCTGCAATGGCAGTGTTGTGCAAGTTACCCTCGACACGGGCTCGATCACGGCCGGTGAAAAGCGTGAGCCTGTCGCGGAGCTCGAACTGGAGCTGATGGAGGGCGATCCAGCCGCACTCTTCGACCTCGCGCGGATCTTGTTGGCCAAGGCAGCCCTCACCCTGGCCTTCGCGAGCAAGGCGGAGCGTGGATACCGGCTGGCGGGGCACGACGGTGGCTCGACACTCCAGGCCCATCGCACCGCCATCGGACCGCTGACCACGGTCCGTGAAGCCTTCCAGATTGTAGCCCGCGACAGCCTGATCCAGATTGCCGGCAACGCGGCATTGCTGCAGCGGTCGCATAGCCCCGAGGTGCTGCATCAACTTCGCGTTGGCCTGCGCCGGTTTCGAGCCGCCATGACGGTGTTCAAGGCGATGCTGGATCCCGGTGGATTGACGGCAGCCCGAAGCGAAACGCGGTGGCTTGCCGGTGAACTGGCACAGGCCAGAGACATCGACGTCTTCCTTCAGAATACCGCGAGACCCGACGAGGCGGACGAAAGCCCCGGTCACGCCGCGTTCCTTGAGGCCCTCCGCATCGCCCGGACGGAAGGCTACGAACAGGCCATGACGGCTGTGCAATCTCCTCGTTACAACGCCCTGCTGCTTTTACTCGGAGAATGGATTGAAGCCGGGCCCTGGCTCGACCTGGGCGACCCCGAGCGTCGAGAATTACGCGACACGCTGGCGGCCCGGATCGCACCTCTGGTGCTGGATCGACTGCACGCTCGCCTCAGCAAGCGGTCAAGCCGGTTTGGAGACCTGGACGCCGGGGCACGACACGATCTGCGCAAGCGCGCCAAGACACTTCGCTATGCCGCCGCTTTTTTTGGAGACATCGCGGCCAAACATCCCAAACGCCGGATGGCGTTCATGGAACAGTTGCGTGCCATGCAGGATCGTCTGGGGGAATTGAACGACATGGCGGTGGCCCAATCCGTTGCCATGCGGGCTGTCACGCGCCGGTCGGGGATGCTGGCATTCGCAGCGGGACTGGAACTGGGGCGCATGAGACATCGTGAGGGCGAGGTGCTTGAAAACGCCAAACGCACCGTGAAGGCTTACCGGAAAAGCAAGGTGTTCTGGAGCCGCCAGGGTAAAGACTTTAACCATTAGCAACCACGATCAAGCAGGATCCGAGCCCCTCGAGTTTTTCAATGCCCAATAGTGCCATTCCCGTGACGGCCCTCCTGCCTCTTTCAGGAATCGAGGCGCTCGCCCCCAAGGCCGCCTGCGAAACCCTGGTGACCTCCCCCTCGCGGTTCTTCAACCGGGAGCTCTCCTGGCTGGCGTTCAACCGGCGGGTGCTGGCCGAGAGCATGAACCCGCGCCATCCGCTGCTGGAGCGGCTTCGGTTTCTGGCGATCAGCGCCAACAATCTCGACGAATTCTACATGGTGCGGGTCGCTGGCCTCAAAGCCCAGGTCCGTGAAGGCGTGCGTGTTCTGAGCCAGGATGGGCTGACACCCGGCGAGCAACTGGTGCGCGTCAACGCCGGCGCCGCCGACCTGATGGCCGATCAGCAGACCCGCTGGCGAGAACTCTGTGACGAACTCTCCGACGAAGGCCTGCAATACATCACCGCAAGCGAAGTGACCCTGGCGGAGCGGTTGGAGCTGGAAGCCCGGTTCCTGTCGGAGCTCTTTCCACTGCTGACGCCCATGGCCATTGATCCGGCTCACCCGTTCCCGTTCATCCCCAATCTGGCGTTCTCCCTGGTCCTCAAGGTTCGTCGGACGTCGGATGGGCGACAGCTCTACGCCTTGACGCCCCTACCGGCGCAAGTGGCGCGGTTCTGGGATCTGGCGGTGCCAAAGGGATCGCGCCGCAAAGCCGTCCGGCGGGTGATTTCGCTGGAAAGCATGGTGATGCTGTTCCTCGACCATTTGTTTCCGGGCTGTGAACTGGAAGCTCAGGGCGTGTTCCGCCTGATCCGCGACAGCGACGTGGAAATGGAAGAAGAGGCCGAGGATCTGGTCCGCGAATTCGAAGCGCTGTTGAAACAGCGGCGGCTGGGCTCGGTGGTGCGGGTCGAAATCGAGTCCGCGATGCCCGAAGAGCTCCGTGAATTCATTTCGCACGCGCTGCACGCGAAGCCTGAGGACATCGTGCTGATTCAGGGCCTTCTGGGCTTGGACGAGTTGACCCAGTTGATCCCGGCGGATCGGGCCGAACTCAAGTTCAAGCCTTTTGAGGCGCGGTTTCCGGAACGCATCCGCGATCATGGCGGCGACTGTTTCGCTGCGATCCGTGAGAAAGACATCCTGGTCCACCACCCCTTCGAGAGCTTCGACGTGGTGGTGCAGTTCCTGTTACAGGCGGCGCGGGATCCCAACGTTCTGGCCATCAAACAGACGCTGTATCGAACCTCCAAGGACAGCCCGATCGTTGCGGCCCTGATCGAAGCGGCAGAGAATGGCAAGAACGTCACCGCAGTGATCGAGATCAAGGCGCGGTTCGACGAAGAGGCCAATCTGAAATGGGCGCGCGATCTGGAGCGCGCGGGGGTCCACGTCGTCTACGGCTTCATCGAATACAAGACCCACGCCAAGCTGTCGGCTGTGGTCCGCCGCGAGGGCGCGAGTCTCCGAAGCTATTGCCACTTCGGAACCGGTAACTACCATCCGGTAACCGCGCGGGTTTATACCGATCTCTCACTCTTCACGAGCGAACCACCCTATGGACGCGACGCCGCCAAGCTGTTCAATTTTGTAACGGGCTACGCAGAACCGGTGGGACTGGAACGCCTGTCCTATTCGCCCGTGACCATGAAGCGCGACCTGCTGCGGATGATCGGCGAAGAGGCAGCCAACGCCCGGGTCGGCAAGCCAGCGGCTATCTGGGCGAAGATGAACTCGCTTGTGGATCCCGAGATCATCGACGCACTTTACGCGGCAGGGCAAGCCGGCGTGGGGATCGACCTGGTGCTGCGCGGCATCTGCTGCCTGCGGCCGGGCGTCCCGGGATTTTCAGACAACATCCGCGTGAAGTCGATCGTTGGGCGGTACCTCGAGCATTGTCGCGTGGTGGCCTTCGCCAACGGACACGCGATGCCGTCACAGCATGCGCGGCTGTTCATTTCGTCTGCTGACTGGATGCCACGCAATCTGGATCGTCGGGTCGAGGTGATGACGCCTATCGAGAACCCGACGGTCCACCAGCAGGTTTTGCAACAGATCATGGTCGCAAACCTGAAAGACGAGGCTCAAAGCTGGACCCTGGATGCCGATGGCCGCTATAGGCGTGATCCTGCCTGGGATCACCCGAACGCCTTTTCGGCGCACGAATATTTCATGACCAACCCCAGCCTTTCCGGTCGCGGGCAGAAGGTGAAAGACATGCCGCGCGCGATCGAAAATGTGGCCACTCGGGGATAGGCCGACCCGTCCGGAGAGCCGTCAAGCGGCTGTCATCGACGTCGGGTCCAACTCCGTACGCCTGGTAATCTACCGGATCGACGGTCGTGCGCTTTGGACGGTTTACAACGAAAAAGTTGTAGCTGGTCTGGGAAAGGACCTGTCCACCTCAGGGCGGTTGTCCCCAGAAGGCATCGAAGCCGCCATCGGGGCCCTGCGGCGCTTTCGCGCCGTCCTGGATGGCTGGCGCGCTGACGAGGTCACCACTGCCGCAACCGCAGCCGTCCGCGAAGCTGCCGACGGCAAGGCCTTCCTCGCACGGGTAAAATCGGAAACCGGCCTCGAGATTCGTGTTTTGACCGGCACCGAGGAAGCCCGGTTTGCGGCCTTGGGTGTGATCTGCGGCCAACCGGACGCCAAGGGTGTTGTCGGCGATCTGGGCGGTTCGAGCCTGGAACTGATCCGCCTGAATGGCCTGGGTCCTACGGAGGGAACCACGCTCCCGCTCGGTCCCTTCGCCCTGGGAGCGCCCAAGGCTCTGGACGCCGAGCGTAGCCGGCGGCTCATCGACGATCACCTGCGGCCGCTCGCCACGCGCTATGCCGGTCCGGATTTCCACGCCGTCGGCGGTGCCTGGCGCAATCTGGCGCTGCTTCATATGCAGATGGCCGACTATCCGCTGCACGTAGCTCATCAGTACGAGATATCAAAAGTCGACGCTCTGGCTCTGGTACGCTTCGTTCAGCAGCAATCGCGGACCTCCCTGGAGCGCATTGAGGGGCTGTCCCGCAAGCGTTTCGATACCCTGCCCTACTCAGCCCTTGTGCTGGACCGGCTGATCGAACGCCTGGGCGTCGAACGGATCATCATTTCCGCCTATGGCCTGCGCGAAGGCATGCTGCTGGACGCCATGCCTCCAGAGATCCGCATGCTCGATCCGCTGATCGAAGGTTGCGAGGCACTGACGGCCCAGCACGGGATCACTCCGGAACTTGGCCATGCCCTGTCGGCCTGGGTCGAGCCGACCTTTGAGAAATTGCCCCCGGTGTTCGCGGGACGCGACGGCCTGTTGTTGGCGGCGGCCTGCCGACTGGCGGACCTTGGCGCGCGGCTTCACCCCGATCACCGGGCCGACATCGCCTTCGACCAGGTGCTGCGTGCGCCGCTGGCCGGCATGAACCATCCGGAGCGGGTGTTTCTGGCCTATGTCGCCTTCGCCCGACATTCAGCGTCACCCTTCCCTGCGGATGACACACGGATCGGACGCGTGCTGTCTCCGGAGCGCCGCCTGAGAGCCAAGGCACTGGGAGCGGCCATCCGGTTGGGCTGCGATCTTTCCGGGCGAAATACGCGACTGCTCGACAAATCCAGCCTCGCGATCAGTGGCGACAAACTGGCGCTGAGCGTGCTGGCCGGGTGGGAGGATATCCTGCTGGGCGAGCAGACCGCGCGCCGGGCCCAGACCCTGGCGCAGGCCCTCAAGCTGAAACTGGCCCTGAACTGACCCCGGAAATGCAAGAAGGCGGCACCCCGGTTGCCCGGAATACCGCCTTCTCATCCAGATCCGTTGGGGGACCTGAGCCGTCGTGGTCCAAGGGATCTTCCGCTCCGCTGGTTGCCCAGTTCGGCTTCGTCTCACCTTCGTAGCGCCCTCACATCGGTCCGTTCCGGATTGCTCCGGGCCGTCCTTGACGAGAAGGGCTTACCGCTCGCCTGGCATCCCGGTCGCCCGGTCCGCCGCGCCGCAGTTCCTCTCGGCAAACTCACGGTCTCGCAGATCCGACGGGTCGGCAAGCAGTTGGGTTATTTGTCATGTGCATTGTTCACAAGTAGGCCGTGTTTATCCTGTGCAAAACATGTGAAAACGCGACATAATTCGTTATATTACAATAACTTATAGTTTTACACCGGGAGCTGGCTATTCAGATGCAGCCACCTTTGGCGTACGTCGGACTTCTACAACGCGGACGCGGGCACCATCCAGCACCAGGGCCAGTTCGCCGCGCTTCAGCCGCAGCGCATCTTCGCCGAACGCCTCGCGCCGCCAGCCTTTGAGGGCCGCGACCTCGGACTCGTCATCATTGGCGATCTGTTCGAGGTCGGAGACCGTGGCGATCAGCTTTGACGCCACGCCGGATTCTTCGGCGCGGGCCTTCAGCAGAACCTTCAACAGCTCGACAACGGCGCCTGCCGCCGGTGAGGCGGAATGGCGGGTCTTTTCAATCACCGGCGCATAGGCCTCCGGATCGCGCAGCGCCTCGCGGATCGCCGCGATCAGGTCTGGTCCAAAGCGTGAGCCAGAAAATCCCTTGGGCACCGACCGCAGGCGGTCCAGTCCATCAGAATCAGTCGGGCCCTGCGTGGCGATCTCGTCGATGGCCTCATCCTTGAGGATCCGGCCGCGTGGCTGGTCACGGGTCTGGGCTGTGCGTTCACGCCAGGCGGCGACGGCGCGATAGACGGCCAGATACTTGGCGGTGTTTTTCCGGGGACGCAGACGTTTCCAGGCGTTCTCCGGTTCGACGTCATAGTTCGCCGGCGAGGTGAGATCATTCATCTCGTCTGTCACCCAGCCGATACGGCCTTCCTTCTCCAGCCGCTCGCGCAGCATCGGATAGAGCGCCGCCAGATGGGTGACGTCCGCCAAGGCATAGGTCAGCTGGTTGTCCGACAACGGCCTGCGCGCCCAGTCGGTGAACCGCGAACTCTTGTCGAGCTCGATCTTCAGCATCTGGCGGACCAGGGCGTCGTAGGCGATCTGTTCGCCGAACCCGGCCGCCATACCCGCCACCTGGGTGTCGAACAGCGGCTTTGGCATGGCGTTCAGGTTGTTGAAGATTTCCACGTCCTGACGCGCGGCGTGAAACACCTTCAGGATCCGCTCGTCGCGCATGATCTCAAGGAACGACTCAAGGTCCAGTCCCTCGGCCAGCGGGTCGATGTTGGCCTCGGCCGATGGCGCGGCGGCCTGGATCAAACACAGCTTGGGCCAGTAGGTGGTCTCGCGCATGAACTCGGTGTCCACGGCGACAAAGGGCTGGTCCTTGATCTTGTCGCAGAAGGCTTTGAGATCGGCAGTGGTTGTGATCGGCGTCATGAATTAGCTATAGCCCCGCGCGCGGCCGAGTCTGCAAGGACTGTGCTTCCGTGCGTCGCCTTATCGTCATGTCCAGGCTGGGTAAATGTCCGAACGACCGAACGGCCTCACATATGCGCAAGCCGGTGTCTCGATTGACGCTGGAAATGAGCTGGTCGAACGCATCAAGCCGCTGGCGAAGTCCACGCGCCGTTCGGGGTCGGAACCCTCGCTGGGCGGGTTTGGCGCGCTGTTTGATCTGAAGGCGGCGGGCTACGACGATCCGCTGCTGGTCACCACGACCGATGGCGTCGGCACCAAGCTGAAGGTCGCCATCGAGACCGGCATCCACACAACGGTCGGCATCGACCTGGTGGGCATGTGCGTCAACGACCTGCTGGCGCAAGGTGCCGAG